>DATDTU010000083.1:0-6974 GCA_035290705.1 Patescibacteria group bacterium | reverse complement strand
CAAGAATTCCGCGCATAAAAAGAGACGCCTTCAAGGCGTCTCTACACATTTTATCTGCGTTATCTGCGGCGTAGCATCTGCGCAATCAAATTACTTCTGTTTCCCCGCAATAATCTGCTGGGCCACATTCCCCGGCACATCCGCGTAGTGGTCAAACTCCATGGAAGAGGAGGCACGGCCCTGGGAGAGTGAGCGCAGGTTGGTGACGTAGCCAAACATATTGGCGAGGGGCACCATGGCCTTCACCACTTTCATCTGGCCGCGATCAGTCATTTCCAAAATTTGTCCGCGCTTGGAATTCAGGTCGCCTATGACATCACCCATGAACTGTTCTGGCGTCAGCACTTCGATCTTCATGATCGGTTCCATGATGACTGGATTGGCTTTTTTACAAGCGGCTTGGAAGGCCATACTGCCAGCCATCTTGAAAGCAATTTCAGACGAATCAACTTCGTGGTAACTGCCGTCATAGCAGGTGACTTTGAGATCGACCACTGGGTACCCGGCTTGGATACCGCGAGTGAGGCCTTCTTTGATACCTTTTTCAATGGCGGGGATAAATTCACGCGGCACGACACCACCTTTAACTTCATCAATGAATTCAAAACCCTTTCCCGCTTCCTGAGGTTCCACGCGCAGCCAGCAGTGCCCGTATTGACCGCGACCGCCGGACTGCTTGATGTACTTGCCTTCGGCTTCAGCGGAAGAACGGATCGTTTCTTTGTAAGCAACTTGTGGGGCGCCAACATTTACTTCTACCTTGAACTCGCGCTTCATGCGGTCGACGATGATGTCGAGATGCAATTCACCCATACCAGAGATAATGGTCTGGAGCGTTTCTTCGTCGGTATGAATGTGGAAAGTCGGATCTTCCTCGGCAAGCTTCTGCATGGCCATACCAATTTTTTCTTGGTCCTGTTTGGTTTTTGGCTCAATCGCCATAGAAATAACTGGCTCGGCGAACGTTGGGCGTTCGAGTACGATTGGGTGATCTTCGTCACAGATAGTGTCACCAGTCACTACCTCTTTCAAACCAATGGCGGCGGCAATTTCTCCGGTGTAGACTTCTTGCACGTCTTCGCGCTGGTTGGCGTGCATACGCACGATGCGGCCCATGCGTTCTTTGGTGCCTTTACTGGAATTGTAGACATAACTACCGGCGGAAATGGTACCGGAGTATACGCGGAAGAAAATTAACTTACCAACGAAGGGGTCAGTAGCGATTTTAAAAGCAAGCGCGGAAAATGGTTCGGTATCCGAAACTTTACGGGTGTCTTCCGCCTCCGTATCGGGGTTGTGGCCCACGAGAGCCGGTACGTCTGTCGGAGCCGGGAGATAATCTACTACCGCGTCGAGCATGAGCTGGACGCCGATATTGCTCAGCGCTGACCCACATAACACTGGATAGATTTTACTCGCGATAACCATCGAGCGAATACCCTTTTTGACTTCTTCGATAGTAAAGCTTTCGCCGTTCACAAATTTGGTCATGAGTTCATCATTGGCTTCGGCAACTTTTTCCATGAGCTTGGCGCGATATTCTTCCATCAGGGCTTTCATATCTTCGGGAACAGGGATCTCTGTTACATTTTGTCCTTTTTCTCCCTCAAATTTGAAAGCTTTTTGTTCGATAATATCAACGATACCGGAGAAAGTACCTTCCGCCCCGATAGGGAGCTGTACCGCGCGAGCATCGGGAGAGAGGCGCTCTAGAATAGACGCTAGGCTCATATAAAAATCCGCGCCCATTTTATCCATTTTATTTACAAAAGCGACGCGAGGAACGTTGTACTTATCGGCTTGGTGCCAAACGGTTTCGGATTGGGGTTCCACGCCTTGAGAACCATCGAAGACGGCAACAGCGCCGTCGAGGACACGGAGTGAACGCTCTACTTCTACGGTAAAGTCTACGTGGCCGGGAGTATCAATGAGGTTGATGCGATGACCTTTCCAAAAACAGGTAGTCGCGGCGGAAGTAATGGTGATGCCGCGTTCGCGTTCCTGCTCCATCCAGTCCATGGTAGCCTCACCTTCGTGCACTTCACCAATTTTATGTTTGCGTCCGGTGTAAAACAAGACACGCTCGGAAGTGGTGGTCTTGCCGGCGTCGATGTGCGCCATGATACCTATATTTCTTGTCTTTTCTAAAGAGTATTCTCTAGGCATATAAATGTAATCCTAATCTACAAATAGGGCCGAATCTACGAATATCCTAATCCAACGAATAATGCTACTAATAATAAATTCGTTATTATTAGGAAATTCGTAGATTCGGCTAAAATTCGCTGATTCGGATTATATAATATTATTTTGAGAACCGTGCAAAATGTGCAAAGGCCTTATTTGCCTCCGCCATGCGGTGCACGTCATCACGTTTTTTGATGGCGTCGCCAAGACCTTGGCTCGCTTCAAAAAGAATGGTGGCGAGTTTCTCGGCCATTGGTTTTCCCTTTCGGGAGTTAGCCGCGCCAATAATCCAGCGGGCGGCGAGAGCGTACTGACGTTCTCCGCGTACCGGCATAGGAATTTGGTAGTTGGCACCACCCACGCGGCGGGTGCGCACTTCCACTTGCGGCTGGACGTTTTTGATGGCGTCTTCAAAAATTTTGACTGGATCTTTTTTCGATTCAGCGGCAATTCTATCGAGCGCGCCGTAGACAATACCCTGGGCGACGGTCTTCTTGCCCCGCTCCATAACGTAGTTGATAAACTTTCCAAGCATGGCATTGCCATATTTTGGATCGGGTTTTATTTCACGTTTTTTAGCTGGTTTTCCACGCATACAATTGGTTATTAGTTATTGGTTATTAGTTATTAGTGCGGCGATTGGTTCATACCAATAACCAGTAACTAGTAACTAGTAACTAATAACTTTATCCTTATCCTTTAAACTGAGAATCTAAATTTCCAGGAATTACTTTTTTGCGGCTTTCGGACGCTTATTCCCGTACAGACTGCGGCCACGTCGACGACTAGCGACGCCTTGGGTATCATAAATTCCGCGGACGATGTGGTAGCGCACGCCTGGCAAATCTTTCACGCGGCCGCCACGAATAAGCACGATGGAGTGCTCTTGGAGGTTGTGGCCTTCGCCAGGGATATAGGCGATGACTTCGGTGCCATTCGACAGACGAATTTTGGCGACTTTGCGCAGAGCCGAGTTTGGTTTTTTTGGAGTGGTAGTATACACCTTGGTGCACACACCGCGCTTAAAGCTGCTGCCTTTGGGGTACTTGGTAATACGACGGTGGAGGTTGTCGACCGTAAACTGCAAAGCCG
Organism: Patescibacteria group bacterium; assembly: GCA_035290705.1. Lineage (GTDB taxonomy): Bacteria > Patescibacteriota > Patescibacteriia > Magasanikbacterales > GWA2-37-8 > DATDTU01. The sequence continues at coordinate 3,695 of DATDTU010000083.1, read as the reverse complement.
GCGTCTTCGTTTTGCGAAGGTTTGGCTTACGCGGTTTGCGCAGAAGTTGGTTGAGTGTAGGCATAAATGCTATCCAGATATCCGGATAATCCAGATTTTCAGATACGAACGGACAATTGTCATCCGTTAATCTGGATTATCTGGAGATCCGGATTAAATATAAATAAAAAGACTGAAACGGTTGTTCGCTCAGCCACGAGTTAGGATGTTTCACGTTCTGGCAATAGAATACCCAAAAAATGAAATGGTGTCAAGGGGAGTATATACACAAAAACCACCCTACTAACCTCCTTGCACCAACCGAGAAAATTCTCAGGCGGTGCATGGAGAGGGGGGTTCTGTCTCCCCATGTTTGGGGAGTGGTTGTGCCTCGGACGAGGCAAGGGAAGCAAGCTACGGCTGCTTGCTCAAGAGGAGAATGGCGAAGCCGCTGACCACGATGTCGCGGCCATTGAGAGGGGTGGGTGCGGGATTGAACTTGGGTTCGACAGTCACATGCCTTCCCTCCTTGGGAAAGAGACGGACCTGTCCTCGCATGGCCAGCACCTCGACGTGGGTGAACTTGGTGAGGGACGCAGCGAGAAGCTCGACGGAAGCGCCACCACCCACTGTCACCGCCTTCAGCTCAATGACCTGACCGTCGTCGAGGGTCAGGCTACACGAGCAGATTGTCCCGTTCTTGGCCGGCGCCACCTTCCATTGGGCGCTAGCAACGACGTTCTCACGATTGAGCCAGTAGAAGGTGCTGCTCGCGTCGCTACACTTCCCGACCACCTGTCGCAACTCGGACAGTCTAACGGCTCTCATGGCGACCTCCTGCGTAGGTGAGTAAAAATAAATTACCATGGTGATAATAAAAAAACAAGCCCTCAGCGAGCTTGTGTCTATCTTAAATTAAAATGGGGCTTTATAGATCATTAATATCTGCGAGAAAACTTCCCGGCTTGCCGCGCCGAAGCCCAGAGGCGGAGGTGGGCTGTATCTTTTTTAGTTTTGAGTTATATTCTTCATCTTCCGAAACGTAGCGAACATCCGCATGGGGATCATTGAATACGGTATGATCTGTAGAAAGCAACGAGTGGTCCTCCAAAAGTCCTGGTTCAATTTCGTTGAGGAACATGCTGGGGCCGGACATAAAATCGCCAAATGTTCCACCGGCTTGCCCGCCGTAGTCTTGACGAAGGCGGGCCATGGGATAGGTGAGAAACAAGTGTTTCTTGGCGCGGGTGATGGCAACGTAAAATAGGCGGCGCTCTTCTTCGAGTCCGTTTTCTTCACGCAGAGCGCGGTCGTTGGGGAAACCGCCGGCGCTGAGATTTATAATGAAGACTACTGACCACTCGAGCCCTTTGGCTTGATGGATGGTGGAGAGAACAATCTTTCCCTTATCTCCGGTGTCCGTAGAGACGCGATTAATCGCGTCTCTACCGAGCGATTCATTGCCGATATTTCTAAAAGATTCCTGCAGAGACGTATTAGCCAAAAATTCTTCGAGATTTTCGTAACGCTCGGCAAACACCGCGAGTTGTTTGATGTCGTCCAGTCGATCGCGCGCGTCCACGAATTCGCCTTCGAGATATTCGCGGTAGGGGGATTGGAGGAGGGATTGGATTAGTTGCGCTGGCCGCCGTAGGGGCGGGCCTGCCTGTCCGGTAGGCAGGGTCTCCCCGCCCTCGACACCACCAACGTCGCCATCACCAACGCCGGTGATGGGCGCGGAGACCGCGCCCCTACCCACATTGCTAACAATATTCCAAATTTTTACAAAATTCCCCCACCCAACCTGGGCCTTACCGCCTAAAACCTGATAACCAACTTCGGCAACCTGGGGTAGGTATTGATTGCAATCAATACCTACGTTTGTCCGCACAAGATCCCGTACCGCCTCAATCACCTTCTGCGCCGCGGCCGGACCAATCCCCTCTTCGTGCATGAGAACACGCAGCCACGCGGCAGTATCGGCGAGATTATTCAAGACGCGAAGATAGGAAAGAATATCTTTAATATGCGCCCGTTCGAAAAAGCGAACGCCGCCGCGGTACTCATACTCAATACCGGCTTGAACGAGCTCGACTTCCAGCATTTGCGAATGATGCGCAGCGCGGAAGAGCACAGCGATTTCTTCTCGGGGAGTTCCTTTCTCTATATGTTCAACTATTTTTTTGGTAATAAATTGCGCCTCGGATTGTTGATCGATTTGCGGGTACAATGCTGGCCGTACGTCACGTAGGGGCGGGGTAACCCCGCCCCTACGATCGGCAACATGCAAATTCTTTTTATACTGATGCGGATTATTTTCAATGACACTATTTGCCACCTCAAGAATCGGTTGCGTTGACCGATAATTCGTTTCGAGTTTAAAAATTTTCGCTCCGGGATATTGTTTGCCAAAGCCAAGGATGTTCTGGATATCCGCCGCGCGGAACGAGTAGATGCTTTGTGCGTCATCGCCGACGACGAGAATATTTTTGTGGACGGATGAGAATTGTTTGATGATTGAAGCTTGAATTTTATTGGTATCTTGGTATTCATCGACGAGGACGTATTGGAATTGGGTGGCGTATTTTTTGAGGACAGGACTGTTTGCCAGCGAGACCTCACCCAGCCTCTCCTTAAAGGGAGAGGTGGCGATTGGCTCTCCCCCTGCCTTTAAGGAGGGGACAAGAGGGGTGGTCTCGCTCAACAATCGCAACAAATTCACAAGCAAATCATCAAAATCCATGGCATTCGCTTCTTTTTTCCGTTGCGTGTAGGCGTGCCCGATCATTTTAATTTCTTCGGCCACCTGAATCCACTGGTAAAAACGGGTTTCGATGACGTGGTCGAGCGGGAGTTCGGCGTTGCGCGCATAGCTAATCATGGCGCCAATGACCGAGGCCGAGGGAAATCGTCGTTCATCTTGCGACGCTTTTACTTCTTTCACGCACATTTTGAGAAGCGACTCGCTGTCGTCGCTGTCCAGCACGCTAAAATTATTCGTGTAACCAAATAGCGGCGCGTAGATGCGTAAGATTCGATAGGCCACATGGTGAAATGTTCCCGACCATGGCAACGCCGATGGCAACCGTTGTTTTGTTGTAGGGGCGGATTGTCCCGCCGCAGCGGGATCCAGTCTATCTGAGATTCGGAAGGTGCGGGGATATCCGCCCTCGCCGTCCGTTCGGGCGTATGGCAATACGCCCCTACCGTGATTGACCATTAACCGTTCCACTCGCATTTTCATCTCCTCCGCCGCCTTATTCGTAAACGTCACCAACAAAATATTTTCTGGTTTTACTCCTTGCTCCAGCAGATACGCCACGCGGTAGGTGATGGTCCGCGTCTTGCCGCTCCCCGCTCCGGCTAACACTAAACATGGCCCCTCACCATGAAGGACCACGTCGAGCTGTTCTTTATTCAATTCTTTGGCAAAATCTAGAGCCACAACATTTATTATTTATATGTAAGCGGATCAATCTTACCACACCTTGTTTTTTTGTTCAAAATACCGTAGTATCACCACCAGCTTAGTACTTACTAGCTTACAGCTTAGCGCTTCCACAACCCTCATGCCATTTTTTGAACTCCTTCATCAAGACAAAAATTCCCGCGCCCGAGCGGGAATAATCCATACCGACCATGGCGACATTGAAACGCCTATTTTTATGCCGGTGGGGACGCAAGCGACGGTAAAAACGCTCGACCAAACTGATCTC
>DATDTU010000082.1:0-4263 GCA_035290705.1 Patescibacteria group bacterium | reverse complement strand
TAGTAGTTGAGCCCAGGTAAGGTTCCCCGTTTGTTATCGAATTAAACCACATAATCCACCGCTTGTGCGGGTCCCCGTCTATTCCTTTGAGTTTTAGCCTTGCGGCCGTACTCCCCAGGCGGTGCACTTAACGCGTTAGCTATTTTAAACGGCACTGACAGGGTCGATACTGCCAATACCTAGTGCACATCGTTTAGGGCGTGGACTACCAGGGTATCTAATCCTGTTTGCTCCCCACGCTTTCGTCCCTGAGTGTCAGGAGTGTACCAGTGAGCTGCCTTCGCATTTGGTGTTCTTCTCGATATCAACGCTTATTACGACTACACCGAGAATTCCGCTCGCCTCTTCCGTCCTCTAGCTTAGTAGTTTCAAAGGCGATCCCACGGTTAAGCCGTGGGTTTTAACCCCTGACCCGCTAAGCAACCTGCGGACGCTTTACGCCCAATAAATCCGGATAACGCTTGAGGTCTCTGTATTACCGCTGCTGCTGGCACAGAGTTAGCAACCTCTTATTCGCTAGGTACCGTCACTAATTCTTCCCTAGTAAAAGCAGTTTACGACCCGAAGGCCTTCATCCTGCACGCGGCGTCGCTCCCTCACGCTTTCGCGCATTGGGGAATATTCTTGACTGCAGCCTCCCGTAGGAGTGTGGGCAGTGTCGCAGTCCCACTGAGGCAGGTCACGCTCTCACGCCTGCTACCCGTCAATGCCTTGGTGAGCCATTACCTCACCAACTAGCTGATAGGCCATAGGCCCCTCTCCAAGCCCCGGAGGTTTACATGCGAATGACTTTCGTCCCCGCATGTCCATCGGGTATTAGCTCGCCTTTCGGCGAGTTGTCCCCGACTTGGAGGAAGGTTACCAATGTGTTACTCACCCGTCTGCCGCTCGTAACTCCATAGCACATTGCCAGCAAGTAAGTTTGTAAGTTCTAAGCACTAAGCTGTGAGCCGATTGGCTTTACTTAGTACTTATTGCTTAGTACTTATTGCTTTCACTGTGCTACGGAGCACGTCGCTCAACTTGCATGCCTTAGACACGCCGCCAGCGTTCATCCTGAGCTAGGATCAAACTCTCAAAAATGACGAGCGTAGCGAAGTTATTTTTGACCTCGAGCAAGTCCCGAAGGGACGCGCCGAGAGGTCTTTAACCAACTAGCTCGTTTGTGAGAATGAATCCTTCAACGTTACGTTGAAGGTTTAGCTTTGTTTGGATTTTTTCTTGAGGAAAATCCCCGAAGGGACATCTCTCAAGGAATAGATAGACTTATATGGTTCTTGTCACATTTGTGTTGTCAACGTACGTCTTTCTCGTACTGATCTCTTAGGAAACCGTCCCATCCGCCAGCTGGCGAATTGGGAGCGAAACGTTCTGAGAAAGAAAAAAGAGAAACCCAGTGTGAGTTGCTCTTTTTTCTTGCCAGTATCGCGACCGAAGGGAGCGACCCGCCTTTGGCGGGTAATGAGTCTAAATGGACTTAGCAGAATCTATATTGTAGAGAGAGTGAGTTTGCCGGGAAAAGATTATGTTTTAGGCAAGAGCAATAATACAGGATTCTACAAAGTATGTCAAGCGGGGCTGTGTGGATAAACTGTGCTATTTTTACTGATCTTTTTCGGATCGCGCCTCCCCTTGTTTCCACCACACGCCGCCATTTTCTCCACCCCACCATTCATTTGAATCAGTAGTAATAATTTCCTCTGCCAGCTCTTGAGCGGTTTTGGATTTGAGACGTTTTTTGGCGTACTCAATCCAGGCCATCGCGCGTTCGTTACCGATATCAACTTGTTCTTTGAGAGAAATGATCCATTCGAGCGTGTCGGCGTCTTTGACAAGGAGCGATTCGGGTGTGGTTCGGTTCTCATGCTCTTCGTAAATTTTAACGATATCATCGCCAAATGGCAAGGTCTTGGCGAGTTCGCGAATGGCGTCCGCTTGGTAGCGTTCGGTATACTTTTGGTGGACATGATTCAGATCCGAAACGCGTGCTTCGCCGAGGTCGTGGAATATCGCTTCTTTTAACATTTTGCCGACGTCGACGGTGCCATCCATAGTTCCGAGCACGTAACTGATGCAGGCGGTGCGAAACGAATGTTCGGCAACGCTCTGGTCACCGGTTCCGAGAAACTGAAAACCGCTGCGCGGCGTGCGATTGAGCATGCCGACTTCGTAGAGGAAATTGGCGATGGGTTTGAGGGTGGGCATATTATTCATTCTATAAATTACTTAAATCGACTCTCACACGATTCCTTTAGATACTTTTTGCCTACACGTCCGACTCTTTGCTCTTCGGGGCTGATGAAGGAAAATAGCTTACAGAGCGAAGGGTCAGGATACTGATTTAGAAATTCTGCTAAACACTCGTTACGGTATACTCGCGCATAGCAATCATCACAATTTAAATCTATATGATAATACTTATAAGGAATCAGATCTAAACAAACTTCGGGATTTTTTGTAGTAATCGCCCGGGCGGTGGTGTAATCAAATTTTACTTCATAGTTATTTCTAAAAGCCAACGTCCGTTCAGTGCTCCACACCATATAAACAATCGAGCCAACAAAAAATAATATAGCGGCGAGTCCAAATACTCCAAAAGCAATAGGTACTACATCAGCTAATTTTTTACGCAGTTGGGACATATTGCTACTTACTCTGCTTCCTCCTCCACTCCCCAATCTTCTTGTGATCCCCACTCAGCAACACCTTCGGCACCTTCATTCCCATGAATTCCTCGGGGCGAGTGTATTGGGGGTACTCCTTAGAAAGGAAGAATGAAGAATGAAGAATTTTCAATGGTGATTTTGACGATTTAGAAATTGATTGATCATTTTTCATTCTTACTTTAACATTCCGCCCGTGTGTTTCCTCGGCCAGAGACTCAGCATTCCCTAAAACGCCCGGGATCAGTCGGGACACAGCTTCTACCACGGTCAGGGCGGGTAACTCCCCTCCTGCCAACACATAATCCCCCACCGAAACACGCTCGTCAACAAATTTGTATACTCGAGCATCAAACCCCTCATAACGCCCCGAGATAATAACGAGCCGATCAAGCTTAGCAAATTTTTCCGCCATCCGCTGATCAAACTTTTTCCCCGCTGGATCCATCACGATCACTTTCATCTTGTCATTCCGAATCCCCCGTCGCAGGGGGTGAGGAATCTCTATCCCAATCGAACGACCGACAGAGATCCCTCGTCGGTGCGAACCTCCTCGGGATGACAATTGAGATGACAAAGCCTTAATCACTTTCAAACACTCATAAATCGGTTCCACCCGCAAAATCATTCCCGGCCCCCCGCCATACGGCTTGTCGTCAACATGACCCCATTTGTTATTACTGAAGTGACGGAAATTATGGGCCTTGATGCTAATCAACTTTTTTTCTTGCGCACGACCAAGAATACTCTCGCTCGCGTAGGTGTAAATGAGGTCGGGAAAAAGAGTGAGGATGTCGAATTGCATAACATGATACACGACCTGCCTGCCGGTAGGCAGGTACACGTATAACGATACACAATGTAATTGTATCGTGCTACGTGTATAGTGTCTCGTGGCCATTTTACCACAACCCTCTCTAAAATCAAACCACCCTGCTTTTGGCAGAGTGGCTCTAAATGTCTATTTTGTATCAGCGTTTATCCGCGTTACTATCTGCGTATATCCGCTTCTACTTTTAGATACCGAGGTTATCAACAGCGCTGGTGTCGATAGGTTCGCTCATCATGGCGCTGGCGCGGGGTCCGCGGCCACCTTCTGGTTCGTTGATCTTCAAGTTAACGCGAGCGTTATTCTTGGCACCAACGATCTTGAGAAGGGTGCGAACGGAACGGGCGGTTTGGCCTTGGCGGCCAATAACGTACCCCATGTCGGCTGGGTTCACATCAAGCGTGATAAGAACTCCGCGTTCATCGATGGTACGAGTGACCTTGACGTCGTTTGGGTTGTTTACGATTGACCGTACGACGTCCAAGACAAATTTCTCATCTACTTCCATAGTACACGTACTTCATTTCTTTAGTTACAGGCAGCCTGTCGACGTTGTGGCCCCCCTTGATCTCTACGATGGAGACTCCGAGGGGTGAAACCGACCTACTTAACGTGAGGCGGATCCACCAGTACTGCGGTTCATGGATACTATACCATCAACCTATTTTTGAGTCAATATTCGTTGTGTCTAAGTAGGGGGCAGAAATTTTCTGCCTCTACAACAGTGGTACAAAATAAAAAAAACGGCCGTCTGGAACGGCCGTTTAGCTT
>DATDTU010000081.1:0-7274 GCA_035290705.1 Patescibacteria group bacterium | reverse complement strand
ATTTCTCGTTTTCCTACTAATCGTCCCGTGACGGTGACTTTGGTCCCCTCCCCGGCTTCCTTGGCCTCAGCTAAGGTGTGGGTGCGTTCAGAACGAGCGGGATACGGGTCAACGCCCATATCGCGGAAGGTTTTGAGATGCTCGAGACGGACAGCGTCTTCTTTGAGTAATTCGGGGTCAACTTTGGTGTCTTTTGGCATAAAAATATAATGATGTGCGAAATGCGAAAGGCTGCGAAAAGTGCGAAAGTGGCGATTGCTTATTTGCCCATAGTATATCTAATTTTAGCTAAATAGTCAAAATAAAAACACCTGGCTAAGAAAGGTGTTAAAAATCCGGAAAAGGTTACTTAAGACGTATAAAGTTAGATGACGTACTTGCTTTTTCCAATTCTTTTTCAATAGAAACTTTGCAAGAAACACGAACAATTTGTTCGTCTCTTTGAGCTGCTAAATCATCAGGTTCAAATGAAGAATACTCGCGCCCTAGCTGAATATCAAAAAGTGGATTATATTTCATGCACAATTGAATGGCTTGTTCTGGGTTAGTGTTATAAAAGGCGGCTGCTTTTTCGATTGCACAAGCATACTCAAGGCCAAAAACTTTTTGATTCCCTAATTGTTTTTTGGCTTCTTCAGTACAGTGAGAGATATCTTTTTTGTATTGGCGTAACGGCCATTCTGCCTGGAATGATCTGAAATGTGGTTTGAGATTGTCATTGAGATTGTCATATAGATTTCCTGCCGTAAGGAGGATAAGAAAGGCAGAACCAACAATTGCCCAAAAACGATGACGTTTTTTTGTTGATTTTTTTTCTTCTGAATTTTCAGGGAAGGACATATAATCATTTTATCTCCACAATCTCATATACTGTCTTCCCGCCAGGTGTAGTCACCTCCACCCTCTCCCCCACTTTATGCCCCAAAAAAGCTCCACCGAGCGGGGATTCGTTAGAAATGTAACCTTTGGCTGGGTTGATTTCTTGCGGGCCGACAATGGTGTATTGGCGTTTTTGGCCTTTTACTTCCACGGTAATGGTAGACCCTAAACTCACTACATTGGTATCGTGTTTGACGATGACTTCCGAATTGTTGATGATTTGGTCGAGCTCCTGCAAACGTCCTTGCGCCCACGACATGTCTTCGCGCGCTTGGTGGTATTCGGCATTTTCAGACAGGTCGCCTTGCTGTTTGGCCTCGTCAATGCGTTTAGCAATGTCAGGAATGGTGACGTCTTTTAGGGTGTCGCGTTCTTTTTTGAGGGTTACTAAACTTTCGGCGGAAAGATAATTAATGGAATCGTTCATAAATATAGCTTGAGAAGAGATTAAAAAAATATTAAGCAAATATTAAAATATTTTTTTAATATTTGCTTAATATCTTCCCTCCACGGGATCATGGAGGGTACTATACCATACTTTAGATTACTGTCAAATGTTGTTATTTGAGGTATTTTTTCCCCCACCAAGCGAGAAAATCGCGGGCGACGGGGATCGAAACAACGCCTCCTTCGCCACCTTCCTCAATGAGTATAGTGATAACAATACGAGGGTTTTCGTAGGGGGCAAAGGCGGTAAACCAGGCGTGGGTGGGGTGGGTTTTGCTCCATTGAGCGGTACCGGTTTTGCCTCCTGAAGTAAAGGGTAAGGTGTTCAAAAGGCCACAACTCCCCCACTCGACGCAGGCTTGCATACCCTCGCGAGCGATGGCGATATTAGCGTTTGAAACTAAGGTTTTTGTATTGCTTTTATTATCTCGCGGCATTACCTCTTTTGTGACGGGATCAATAATTTTTTCTACCAGATGCGGCTGTACCACGGTGCCCCGGTTTGCCATGGCGGCGGTCCACACCGCTACTTGGAGTGGAGTTACCAGCAAATCACCTTGTCCGATAGAAAGATTGTAGGTATCACCAACGTACCACATCTCTCCTCTGGTTTCTTTTTTCCACTCTTTGGAAGGTACAAAGCCGCTGTTTTCTCCGGGCAAATCAATACCAGTTTCTTCTCCGATATTAAACGATCGGAGATACTTTACAATCCGATCGACGCCTAAACCTTCAAAGTCGCCGTAGCCCCCCCCGATGTAATAAAAGTAGGTGTTGACCGATTGAGCGATGGCTTTGATGGCATTGGTGGAACCGTGCCCGCCGGCTCGCCAATCGCGAAAAAAAGTTCCTCCCACCTGGAAACCGCCCACGCTATTCACGGTAGTATTTTTGGTAACAACGTTTTCTTGCAAGGCCGCCGCGACCATGACTGGTTTGATGGTGGAACCAGAAGGATAGGCTCCGGACACGGCGCGATTAAATAAAGGTCGGGAATGGTTCTCGATATATTTCTGATACTGTTCTGCCGTTATACCCTTGGCAAATTCATTGTTATCATAACTCGGCCAGCTCACGAGCGCGATTACTTCTCCATTTTGTGGATTCATGGCCACCGCGGCGATTTTTTGTTGTTTTGTTTTGATAACGGCAAGCTTTACCAATCGCTCTAACTCAGCCTGAGCCTCGGTGTCGATGGTAAGAAAAATATCTTTGCCGGGATGCGGCTCCTCAACGGTTAATACTCGTTGTTCATGGCCCAGCGCGTCAATTTCGATTTTTTTTCTGCCATAAACGCCGCGGATATGCTCTTCATAGGATTTTTCTATGCCAGTTTTGCCAAGAGTATCGGAAAGTAAATATCCTTTGTCGTGGAGAGACGCCAGTTCTTCCTCGTTAATTTTTCCTAAATAACCTAAAATATGCGATAAACTCAACGTGGAAGTACTGGCAGTAGAACTAACCGCGGTGTAACTGCGCCGCATGCCGCTTTCTATGAAAATGCCTGGTAAATTGGCGTTTTCCAAATAGAGCTGTAAGGCCGTTTGGTAATCTAAGTTTTCTTTTAACACTAGTGATTCATAACTATAGGAGCCATATTTTTCGAGAAGCGTGTTAATTTCTTCGGTGGTAATTCCGCTCACGGCGGCGAGGTGATCGATCACTTCCTCTCGTTCTTCCGCGCGCGGCGGCAGGTCTTGGGGCAGAATGGCTACCGAAAAACTCGGTACGTTTTGCACGAGTTCTTTCCCAAATCGATCATAGATGATTCCTCGTTCTGATGGAATAGGTCGAACCCGAACACGATTACTTTCGGCTAACGCACGGTGGAAATTTCCCTGTACAACCTGTAAAACAAAGGCGCGCCCGATAATGAGCGCGATACCGATAATGATAATGATAAGGAGAAGCCGGCTGGATTCTTTGGTGATGCTCGTTCCGAGGTACCGTTTGGTGTGAGAAACGCCTAATTTGGTGGTATGTTCGAGATCAATGTCGAAGGCTTCCTCGGTCCAGGCGTGTTTATACTTACCGGTCAGTTTTCCGGATTTATTCAGGCCGCCGCTGATTTTGAACGGTTCAGTATTCACCATAGCTTAGAAAGAAGAGAGATAGGTAGGGTTCAGGCGCTTAAGACGCCGAGCGGTAAGGAGGTACAATAGCACTAACACTAGGGAGGTGAGCAGCACTTCGCTCATAATGGAAAAAAGCATCTGACGAGGAAGGGTAAAAACGGTTTTGGTGATGAGGCTGTGCACAAATAGCATGAAACGCAGCAGCACGTGATACGTGAATACGCTACTGAGTCCAATAAAAAAAATAATGTACACTGAACGATTGGTAAAAAAGTTGACCAGAAGAAAATTGACTATGGTTAAACTAGTAAAGAGCGCGATGGATTGAAATCCGAAGGGAAGGCTAGAAAATATTTCGGTGAGCAGAGCAAACGGTATGACGAGCCAGAGAACGCGCGCGGTATTGGTGTAGAGCATGAGCCAAATCATGGCGACAAAAATACTATTAATACTATTCAAGGGAAACGGCGCGATAGTAAAGAGAACCGCGTGCAGAAAAAAAATCCCACCCACCCCGAGACTATATAAAAATAGCTGCAGTACTCGTTTCATAGGTTAGGAGTTGGGTAAGATGACGCTGAGGAGGAATAATTTTGATAAATCGGAAGCCGGTGTGATGATGGCTTGTTGGAACGGTTTGTATGGTTCATTTTCTACCTCGGTTACCGAACCAATCAGAAGTCCTCGGGGAACGGTTGGATCGAGGCCGGAGGTAACAATTTGGTTTCCAGCAAGCACTACCTCGTTTCGGGGAATAAGATTCAGGCGTAGACTAATGCCATATCCACCTTCAAGAATGCCGAGGCTGTGATCCTGATTAATGATGGTAGCGGCTACTTTACTTTGGCTATCATTAATGAGTCGTACTAAAGAGGTATTTTTTTCTACTTTAATAATTTTTCCGACCAGTATCCCGTCGTTTATTATAACGGGTAAATTGAGGGCAACCTTATCATCTGAACCTCGGTTGATGATGTATACTTGGTTTGTTCCACTTATTTCTTTTCCTACCACTTCAGCCACCACCAGTGATTTTTTTTCTTTTTCTTTAAATTGGATTTGTTTTCGTAGAGCGTTATTTTCTTCGCGCACTAGGGCGAGCTCAGCCCGATCGATGTTTTGTTTTGCGAGTTCAATTGAGCATTGTTCGTAGGCCGCGAAAAAAGATTCTTTGTCTTGAAAAAATGTATATTGGTTTCCCACTCGAACACTAAAAGAATGCGCCCGACTCAAGAGTGGAATATTGAGCGCGCGCAAGCCGTTTTCCACAAACCTGAGTAAGCCAAGATAGTGGAAGATGATGAGTAAACCTAAAATGATTCCTATACCGAGGTAGGTGGTTTTGCTTTTGGTTCTAAGCATACGTTCTTTATTTTAGATCCGGTTGGGCGAAGGGTAGACGGCTACTTCTTTGAGTAGTTCCGGTTCATCGAGCAGAATCCCCGCGCCCCGTACCACTGAAGTGAGCGGGTCGTCCGCGATGCGTACGGGTATGTCGATGGCTCGATTGATGAGCTCTGCCATGCCACGCAAGAGCGCGCCCCCTCCGGAGAGAAGGATGCCGCGTTCGTGGATATCGGCCACTAATTCAGGAGGAGTAATTTCGAGAATGTCTTTGATACTATCAACCATTACCCGGAGGGATTTAATCATGGCTTCACGCACTTGCGCGTCGTTAATCATTACCTCGCGCGGGAGTCCGGAAATGAGATCGCGGCCACGCATAGGGAATTCCATTGGCTCGGTTATTTCCACCGCGGAACCGATTTTAATTTTGATTTCTTCGGCTTGTCGTTCGCCAAGGAGCAGGTTGAATACATCGCGAGCATATTGCATGATGTTACGATTCAATTCGTTACCAGCGACTTTGATGGATTTACGAGTAGTAATACCTCCAAGAGAAATGACGGCAATTTCACAGGTTCCCCCACCAATCTCTACAATGAGGTTACCAACTGGATCTTTGATAGGCATGCGAGAACCAATAGCGGCAGCCATGGGTTCCTCCACAATCCACACTTCGCGCGCTCCACCATTGATAACCGCGTCGCCAATGGCGCGCCGCTCTACTTCGGTGATGTCGACTGGCGCGCCGATCACCACTTTTGGACGAGAAAGAAAATTAAGCGCGCTATCCTCGTACACTTTATCGATAAAGTAGCGAAGCATTTTTTCGGCGACTTCAAAGTCAGAGATAATTCCACTCGTAAGGGGTTTCGTAGTAATAATATGTGGCGGAGTTTTGCCGAGCATGTCTTTGGCTTCGTGCCCAACTGCAAGAATTTGTTCGGTTCGGGTGTTGACGGCTACCACGCTCGGTTCATTAATAACAATGCCTCGTCCTTTTACGTAGACGAGGGTATTCGCGGTTCCTAAATCGATTCCGAGCTCTTTGCGAAAACTAGCCAGAAAATTATTGAACATAGTCTACGTTACTGTAGCGGCGCTTGGTAAACACAATCGCTTCAATGATTATTCCTAACATAAGGAGTAGGATAGCGTTCCACCACCTCAGTAGATGTTCAGACAGAAGCAATAAACAAACAGTGGCTAGGATGGCGATAAGAACACTTTGGCGAAAGGTGCGACGGACATGTCGGAAGATGATCTCGTCTTGCTTGATAAGCGCTCGCCGAAAGAGGAAGCCTATTACCGAAAAAGTGCCTACGATGGCTAAGAAGAGGCTGGCGTAGAAAAAGCTTAATCCTAAAAAAGTGGTTTCATTAGGGTCAAGGCTCCAAACCACAAATAGCCACGCTACCCAGCATAGCAATGTCCCCACTGACATCAAAATAAGGTATTGTTTAAGAGACATACGCAGGTTATTTTAAGCCTTTTTTGGTTTTTTGGCAAGACGTAGGGGCGAGGTCACCCCGCCTCTACTACGATAGATACTGCACTCGTTTTACCATGTCCCGGCCGACCTGTTGGTTGATTTGTTCGATGAAGTGTTTTTCTTGTAACTTTATGGCTTGGGCGGCGGTGCTGCTCAGGCAGGCGATGGCGAGGGTGCTATTTTTAAGATACATCGCGGAAGCAGCATCGGTGATTTTCCCCCCAAACATTTCAATGAGGATTTGATTGGCAGTTTCTACAGCCACAGCGGCATTCACCTGGCGCAGAACCGGTGAGGAGTTGCTTTTGTCTTGTAGGATGTTGCTGATTGAACGCATAGTATGTAATCCGAATTTGCTAATCTTTAGCCGAATCTACGAATTTCCGAATCCTACAAATGATTCGTTATTATTAGGATATTTGTGGATTCGGACAAGATTCGTTGATTCGAATTATTAAAATCTGTACTCACAAATATCCTTAAAATCACAATTCTCGCACGCGAACTGACTGGGTGTGGCAGTAAAATCACGCCCATGGATGCGGCTGATGGTTCCGACTAATTTTTCTTTTATTTTCTCCAGGTCTTTGTCTTTGCCGAGGAATGAGGTGCGCAGATCGTCGTTGAGATAATAGAACGTCAGCTTGCTTGGTTTGCCAACGTGACTATACTCCGGTAATTGTTCAACGGCAATTTGGTAGATAAGGAGTTGCTCTTTATCCTCGGCAGTGAGCGTTTCTTTTCCTTTTCCGGTTTTGTAGTCGATAATTTCGAGGGTTCCATCGGGCAATTGATCGATGCGATCAATCCGGCCGTGGACAAGGTAGTCCCCTACTTTGATTTTGAACCAGCTTTCGAGGTTGGTGGGAATTGTCCAGTTGTCTTCTTGGGATTTATAAAATATTTTAAGAATTTCTTTTCCTTTGGTGTAATACTCTTCTCGTTGATTTTGAGTTCGGTACCAATCGGGGATCCAGTATTTTTCGTAGAGGGAGAGGAGGTCTTCGAGGGGTGGGACACGAACTACACTGATTCCT
>DATDTU010000080.1:0-3308 GCA_035290705.1 Patescibacteria group bacterium | reverse complement strand
TGACCCGCCGACTGGCGGGGAAGGATCTCTGTCCAATATCTCGCAAATGCCCCTGGCCGCAGATTACGCAGATATAAAAAACCCTGTACCAAATGGTACGGGGTTTTATTTTAGAAACTAAGGCAGATGGCGGCGCTCGAGAGAGGCTGCCACCCGCCGGACAGAACGGTCGTGGTAGACCGGTCAGTCCTGGGTGAACTCCTCATCGAACCCTGGCACAACCATGCGCGGTCGGAAGTCCTGGAGCAGACGTCCTTTTAGCTGGTCGAGGACCGATTCAACGCTCTCAGAAAAGCCGGCCCGCTTCATGGAAACCTGGTCGATGAGACCAAGTTGTGGGTGGCTGGGGACAAGGAGGGAGACGGCAAACACCTCCCACCCTCGCGGAGACGCGTTGTCTGCCTCCAGCTCGATGCTGCCGTGCGCGGAGAGCGGAGCGCACTGGTTGTTCTTCTGCACCCATCGCGCCACTTCTTGCAGGGTGCCGGCCATGGTGCCAATGGCCTCCGCGGGGAGTTGCGTCGGCAGCGAGGAGATGGTGAAGGCCAGCCGCACCTGCTTGACGCACAGCCCATCCACCACCACGACGGTCGTCGGACGCGGCTTGGGAGCGGTGGCGCAGGCTGTGAAAGCGAGGGACAGGGTGACGAGCAGAGCGAAGATCTTGGTGGTCATCGGCGGCTCCTTTCTAGGGCCAATCGAGTTACTGTTTGGGCGCGCGTTTTTCTCACGAGCGCCATCCGCCTTAGTTTCTAAGTATATTGTAGCAATAAAAAGAGCGAGAACTAAGGAGTATAGTTGAAAGCCGGACAAATGTCAATGGTTGACAGGGAGATGGTTTTTCGCTAAACTGCTACCATCCAAAGACGCTCGCAGAGCGTCTCTACAGTGTAATAATCTGTTTGAATCCTATGAAGCATGAATTAAAAAAGCTCGAAAAATCTCAAGTAGAAATTCGCATCACTGTCCCGGCCGAAGAATATAAAAAGGATTTAGAAAAAGCTGCCGTGCGATTATCCGAACGCGCGGCCATCAAAGGCTTCCGCCCAGGCAAGGCGCCGTATGATATGGTGAAACAGCAGCTGGGGGAAGGAAAAATTATGGAAGAGGCGGTGGAGCACGTGGTGCAGAGAACCTACTTTGAGGCGGTGCAGGCGGAGAAACTCAAAACCGTTGGCATGCCACAAATTTCTATTTAAAAAATGGCGCCGGGGAATGAATTAATTTTTAAGGCGGTAGTGGCGCTGCTTCCTAACGTCAAACTTCCTGACTTGAAAGAGATTAAGGTGGAGCGCACTCAAAAAGAAGTGGGCACAAAGGAAGTTGACGAGGTTCTTAACAACCTCAAAAAAATGCAACCGAAGGAAGAAGCAAAGGCGGGTGCCGCGACCAAGGAAGATAAGATGACGATCGACATGGATATGTTTATCGAGAAAGTGCCGATTGAGGGGGGGCAGGCCAAGAACCATCAAGTGTATTTAAGTGAGCCTCATTACATTCCTGGACTGGCTGAGGCGCTGGTGGGTCTTAAGAAGGATGAAACCAAAGAATTTACGCTTAAATTTCCTAAGGAGCACTACCAAAAACACATTGCGGGTAAAGACGTTGATTTTAAAATTAAGGTAAACGAAGTGTTTGAGCTGACCTACCCGGAGCTCGATGATACTTTTGCCAAAGCTCTGGGGCAGAAAAGTTTGGAGGCGCTGAAAGAATTATTGCTTGCGAATCTTAAACGCGAGGAGGAAAAGAAGGAAGGCGAACGAGTGGAGATCGCGATACTTGACCAGATGATTGAGAAAAGCGAGTTTGATGAAATTCCGGATGTGCTGATTGATTCCGAAAAACGCAAAATGTTTTATGAGCTCAAGAGCGATCTGGATCGCCGCGGTTTGACTATTGAACAATATTTGCAGGATATTAAAAAGACTCAAGAACAAATCTTTAACGAGTTTACCGAAGGCGCTACCAAACGGGCGAAGGCGGCGCTTGTTTCTCGCCAAGTGGCGATGGAGAATGAGATTAAGGTGGAAAAAGCTGACCTGGATAAAGAAGTCGCGGCGATTAGGCAGGCGTATCCGAATGATTCGCAAGTGGAGGAGAATTTGAAGCGGGCGGAGGTTATTGACACTATCGCGGCAACAGTTCAGAATAGGAAAGTAGTGGAGTTGTTGAAAGAAAAAATTTTAAAATCGAGTCTATAAAAAGCTCAAAGCACTTCAAATATGGTTAATAAATATCTGCTGAGATTATTTGTAGTCTTAATCGCTATATTTATTTTCATTGTCCCAGCATTTATTTTACCTACATTTTCGTTTCCGCTAGAAATGTGGTACTTAAATCCGGGCGTTGATACTTATTTCTTTATAATCTTTCCGATACTTTTTGCTACTGGCGGCACATTGCTGCTCCAAAAATTTACGAAGGAGAAAACAAATCTGAATTTGCTCTTTTTTTGTCCAACGTGTGCACTGATATTTGGAATATTGTTTGTGTTGTTAACCGACGCTGGAGGATACCAATTTGGGCCAATTTTTCCTATTATTTTTTTCACCTTTATTGACTCGCTGGTTGGGGTAGGGTTGTTAGTCGTTTTATTTATATGGCAAAAACTTGCCACTCGATTCTCGGATAAATAATCACTCTATGCTATTTGGGGCACACGTATCAATTGCAGGGGGGGTCTTCAACGCCCCACTCAACGCGGCAGCTATTGGCTGCGAGGTGTTTCAGATGTTTACGCGCTCACCGCACGGCGGGCCGGTGAACCCGATTACTCCCGAGATTGCGGCGCTGTTTAAAAAAAACATGGAGCTTTGCGGGCAGCATGAGTGTTACATTCACGCACCGTATTTTATTAACTACGCTTCAGCCAATAATCGCGTTCGCTACGGCTCCATTTCGGTGATACGCCAGGAATTGGAACGAGGAACGCTCCTCGGAGCACAGTACCTGATGGTACACCTTGGCAGTTTTAAAGATTTGGGGGAGAAAGAGGGTTTTAAACAGCTTATTGAAGGGCTCGAAGCAACGCTTAAAGGGTATACGGGGAGTACACAATTTTTAATTGAGATTACCGCGGGCGCAGGACAAATTATCGGTGACACCTTTGAGGAAATCGCTGAAATTATTTTTCATCCCAAACTAAAAAAATACGACATTGGCGTGTGCTGGGATACACAGCACGCCTTCGCGAGCGGCTATGATTGCCGCACTCCAGAGTCGGCAGCAAAAACTTTGGCGCACTTTGATAAAACTATTGGTTTAGAAAAGCTCAAAATGTCCCAGTGCAACGATTCCAAAACTGAATT
>DATDTU010000079.1:0-4124 GCA_035290705.1 Patescibacteria group bacterium | reverse complement strand
CCGGCCGGCCCTGCTTGACCTCGAAAATCTTCTCCTATAATAAGAAATGGCACGGCATTCGTAGAATGCTCCTTATCCATTTCGCCCGTTTGCAAGTTAATAACTTCCTCGGCGTTCCCATGATCCGCGGTAACCATCGCCACTCCGCCATGCGCGAGCGTATGCTTCACAATCTCTCCGAGGCATTCATCCACCGCTTCGCACGCCTTGATAGTTGCCTTGAGATTCCCCGTATGACCAACCATATCCGCGTTAGCGAAATTGATTACTACGAACGCGTACTTCTTGCTACCAATCGCTTTCACCGCTTCTTTGGTAATTTCATACGCCGACATCTCGGGTACTTCGGCATAGTTCGCTACTTGCGCAGAGGCGACTAATTTTCTATCTTCTTTTGGAAAAGGATCTTCTACCGTTCCGTTCAAAAAGAAAGTGACATGAGCATACTTTTCGGTTTCGGCCACGTGAAACTGAGATAGTTTATTTTTACTTATTACTTCAGCCAAACAATTGGGAACCAGTACCGGTTCATAGGCGACCGTCACCGGCAGGTTCTTCTCATATTCCATCATCGTTACAAAAGAGAGATCGGTAATGTATGTACGTTCAAATTTGTTAAAACCCGGCAGCACAAACGCTTTGGTAAGTTCGCGCGCCCGATCGGGACGAAAGTTAAAAAAAATTGCCGCGTCCCCGTTTTCTACAGTGGCCACTGGCTTGTCTTTATCCACTATAACGGTAGGAACAAATTCTTCATCATACACCTTAGTATCATACGATGCTTGAATCGCTTCAACCGCGGACCTGTATTGCTTCTCTGCGGCGCCTTCCGCCATTGCCCGGTACGCCTGCTCAACCCTATTCCAACGATTGTCACGATCCATGGCGTAGAACCGCCCTGAAACACTCGCAATCCGCCCCACCTTGAGAGTTTTCATTTTCTGTTCTAGTTCTTTTACAAAATTAATTCCGGCATTGTATGTACAATCGCGTCCATCAAGGATAACGTGCACAAACACTTCATCACTAAGCTTATTCTTTTTACAAAGTTCGAGCAAAGCATAGAGGTGGTCGTTGCTCGAATGCACATTGCCGGAACTGAGCATCCCTATAAGGTGTAGTTTTGTTTTATTTTTTTTGACGTGTTCCACCGCCTGCAAAAATGCCTTACTGTCAAAAAAAGACTTGTCGGTAATCGCTTGGTTAATGCGCGGACAAGATTGATAATACACGCGCCCGGCGCCAATGTTTAAATGCCCTACTTCCGAATTACCAATCTCCCCAAACAAAAGCCCCACCTCGTTCCCCGAAGCCGCGAGCGTCATGGCTGGATAACTTTTGAGGTATTCCAAAAAATTCGGCGTCTTCGCCTGCGTAATGGCGTTCCCTTCTCCAGAAGGAGCCACGCCCCACCCGTCGAAGATGACGAGGACCACTGGTTTGTAATTATATGCCATAAACAGATATACACGGATGGTTACAGATTTTCACGGATCACGGATGTCCGAACACGATACACGATACACATAGTACGATACAATTTAATCGTGAATCGTTCCGTATTGAATCTGTGATCGGTGTTCGATCCGTAACCATCCGTGTAAATCCGTCCCCGCTCCTCAAAAGAGCGGGTGCCCCGTCATCTCCTTCGGCTTCTCATTCTCCATCATCTTCAAAATCGTCGGCGCTACGTCCGCGAGTTTCCCCTTCCGTAAGCGCTTGCTGGACACGCCGAGCAGAAAACACGGCACCGGATTAACGGAATGTTCAGAATCCGTCTCACCAGTTTTCAAGTTAATCATTTCTTCCACGTTTCCGTGGTCTGCCGTAATAATGCCCTGCCCTCCTTCTTTTACCAAAGTTGTAATCAAACGGTCAAGCTCGCTATCAAGCGCCGCCACTGCCTGCTCCGCCGCCTCCACATTTCCCGTGTGCCCTGCCATATCCGCGTTCGCGTAATTGACGGCAATAAATTCAAACCGGTGCGCCTCAATCGCCTTCACCACGTAGTCCGTTATTTCTTTCGCCTTCATCTCAGGTTTCTCCGCAAAACTTTTTACGCGGTCAGATTCAATTTTTACCCACTGCTCATCGCAAAAATGCTGGGCGTAACCGCCGTTCAAAAAGTACGTGACGTGCGCGAACTTCTCCGATTCGGCAATATACATTTGTTTGCGCGGGCACAATACCTGTACCAAACTATTCGTTACGTCGCGGCTCGGATAGGCGGTAAAAATAGCGGGCAAGTCTGGCCCGAAGTCGGTCATAGCCACAAAGCGAATGTTCTTGGGCAAGTGTTTACGCGAAAAACTATCGGGGTTGACCTTCTCAAAATCTGGCTGTACAAACGCTTTGGTAAACTGCCGCGCCCGATCGCTCCGTAAATTGAAAAAAAACAATACATCATTATCCTTTATCGTTGCCAGTGGCTTACCCTTTTCCACGATAACAGTCGGCCTAATAAATTCGTCGCTCTCTCCGGAATTATACGCCTGCGTGAGCGCCGTTTCCGCGTCTGGAGCGGCCCTCCCTTTACCAAGTACGATAGCTTCATACGCCTCTTTTGTCCGGTCCCAAATCTTGTTACGATCCATGGCATACAACCGCCCCATCACCGTGGCAATTTTCTCATTGCCGCGCAAATGAGCGCGCAAAAGCTTTAAATGAGTCGGAGCGTCATGCTGTCCCGAGTCCCGCCCGTCGGTAAATAAATGAAGGTATACTTTTTGTATACCCTCCGCGTGGAATAAATCCAAAAGCGCGTACAAATGCTCCGGCGAAGAATGAGCGCTGTTGTGGTTCGACAAGAGCCCCATTACATGTACGGCTGTCTTATATTTTTTTACGTGATGCAATGCCTCATGAAAAGCGTGATTTTTAAAAAACGTTCCGTCAGCAATTGAGTCAGAAATGTAGAGCGCGTCCTGCTTCACCACCCGCCCCGCCCCCATATTCAAATGCCCCGCTTCGCTGTTTCCCTCTTGCCCCTTAAACAGCCCCACCGCCGCTCCACTCGCCTCCAGCTCCGTATACGCGAACTTCTTCTTCCAACCAAAATAATGCGGCGCGGTTTTTGGCGTTATCGCGTTGCCTTTTTTCTTTGGGTCGGCTACTCCCCAGCCGTCGAGGATGACGAGGAGTGTTGTTTTTAATTCCATAACATTTGTATTTGTTCCCTCTGTTCCCCCTTACTATTATCACAAGCTGCCTGCGCCTTTTCGAGTAGGATAGCCACCGGAAAATGCAATAATGGCCCTAGAACAATCATAAGAGCTGCCACAATGAATAATCTCCCTCGTCCTTTAGTGCGGGGTCGACCGCTACGTACAAGATCCCAAATACCACAACTTATCATCAGTATCAAACCACCAAAAAACGCAAGGCTTAAAAATACACGCACAAGCATCATCGTAGTGATTTGCCAACTGCCGCAACCCAAACCACTGGTAGCAAAAACCTCCCAAGGAAAAAGGAGATAAGATCCAACCAATAGTAGGACGAAAGTTCTTTTAAAACGCATGGCAGTCTAATAATATAACAATCGAACAATAGAGCAATCGACCGATAGAGATCCTTCGCTCCGACTCAGGATGACAGTTGAAGACAGACGCTACAACCCCAATTCAGTTTCTATCTCCATCAACCTATTATACTTCTCCACCCTTTCCGACCGCGACATCGACCCCGTCTTAATAAACTCCGCACTCACCGCGACCGCCAAATCCGCGATAAATGTATCAGCCGTTTCTCCGCTCCGGTGCGAAATAAATATCGAATACCCATGTTTACGCGCCAGCAAAATCGCGTCAATCGTTTCGCTGAGCGACCCGATCTGATTCACTTTAATGAGTACTGAGTTCGCTACCTTCATCTCAATCCCCTTCTTAATCCGTTCCACGTTCGTCACAAACAAATCATCACCCACCAGCGTCACTTTTCTCCCCAGTTCTTTCGTAAGCTTCTGCCAATGCTCCCAGTCATCCTCCGCGAGTCCGTCTTCAATACTTACTAACGGATACTTTTTGGTCCACTGAATAAGCGTCGAGATCATTTTATCCGGCCGCCAACCCTGTTTTGGCCCCACAAAATAGTAACTTCCGTGTTTGTAAAATTCAGAAGCGGCC
>DATDTU010000078.1:0-5248 GCA_035290705.1 Patescibacteria group bacterium | reverse complement strand
GAGTTTTTCGTTGGTGAGTCTACCGACTCCCGCTTGGAATTCCATCACCTGGCCGTTATCGGCGATAAAAACATTTTCTTTGGGGAATCCCATGCCGGTCGCGACGCGGCCGTTGAGGCGGAGCATGAAGTGGTTGCCGTGTTGGGGAATGAAATATTTTGGATTAAGGAGACTCAACATGAGTTTTACATCATCGGCTTTCGCGTGGCCGCCGGCGTGCACATCCATCATTTCATGATGAATAACTTCGGCGCCCTTGCGGAATAGGGTGTCTTTTAATCGTTGGACGGTTCTTTCATTGCCGGGGATTACTGAGGAAGAAAATACTACCGTATCTCCGGGGACCAATCTGATTTCACGATGCTCACCAGTCGCGATACGCATGAGGGTGGCGTTCTTTTCGCCCTGGGCGCCGGTACAAATAACAACAATTTTGTTGTGAGGGTATTTGTCGATTTGACGCATGTCGATAAGCGTTTTGGGGTTAAATTTCATGTAGCCCAGTTCTTTCGCGATCTCCACATTGCTTTTCATGCTAAAGCCGCCGAGCGCAACCACTTTGCCGTGCTTCTCGGACATTTCGATGAGTTGTTTGATACGGGAAAGCAAGGAAGAAAAAGCGCCGATAATGATGCGGCCGGGCGCTTTTTCGATAAGTGTTTCCAAGTTCACGCCGATTTCGGTTTCGGACATTTGATGACCGGGCATCATGGCATTGGTGGAATCGCTCATGAGGGCCATGACTCCAGCGCTGCCAATTTTCGCGATGCGCTGTAAGTCCGCCGGAGCTTCACCAACTGGCTGGTAATCAAATTTCCAGTCGCCGGTATGAATGATAGTGCCTTCCGGCGTATGAATCACCACGCCCATGGAATCGGGGATGTTGTGGTTGACGTGGAAGAATTCGATGTCGAATTGGCCTAAACGCAATTTATCGTTGACGCTTACTTGGTGAATTTTGAGTGGCTGTACACCTTTAAAATCTTCTTGCCGCTTTTTGATAATGCCCGTGGTCATGGGCAGAGCGTAGAGCGGCGGGTAACCGAGTCCGGGAAGCAGGTGTGGGATGCCGCAGATGTGGTCGTAGTGGCCGTGGGTTATGATGACACCGCGGATATTTTTTTCTTTTCCTTTGAGGTAGCCCATGTTCGGAATAATATAGTCGATTCCGGGCATGTCTTCTTCGGGGAATTGTAAACCCATGTCGATAAGGACAATATCATTGCCGTATTCGACGAGCGTACAGTTACGACCTACCTCCTCGAGACCGCCGAGGACAGCAACACGGAGCTTGGATTGGCTCGACGGGTGAAAAGCGTGGTTCCCGGGGGCGAGGGGCGCCATGGGTACGGCAGGGGGTACGGGGACGTTCGGAGTAAAAGGAGTTTTGCGCGCTGTTTGATAGCGACGGCGCCCTTGGCCTCGATGGGCCTCGGCAGTTCTTGCATTGAGCATAGAGAAGTATGAATGATTAATGAGTAAAGAAGAATAAAAAATGAGGTTTGTAAAGATCGTTTTGTCATCTCGACTTGCCTACCGGCAGGCAGGCGTCGCAGGAGAGATCTCTGTCCGTTCGTCGAGAGTTGGACAGAGATTCCTCGTCGGCCGCGACCCATTCGGCCTGTGCTCCCGTTCGAGGGCCTGAGCGGCCCCTCAGGGCCAGTCGAAGGCAGGGTCGCCTTGAACAGAGTCGAAAGGCGAGGCCTCGCTCGGAATGACAGCGAATTGTGGGCGCGGAGACCCGCCTGCGCTAAAGCTTCGGCGGGCAGGGACTCTTAGCTTGTGCCGCGAGAGAGATTCGAACTCTCATGACCTTGCGATCGCTAGCTCCTGAAGCTAGTGCGTCTACCAATTCCGCCATCGCGGCTTCATATAGGAAGCTTATTGTCAATTACTACATCAATAAACGGCCAGAACATTATTTTTGCCAGCGCCATTCGGTTCTGGCGTACCATTCCACAATGTCATTATAACGATCGGAGGGGGAAACCAGGTGGCGGTGGCTT
Organism: Patescibacteria group bacterium; assembly: GCA_035290705.1. Taxonomy (GTDB): domain Bacteria; phylum Patescibacteriota; class Patescibacteriia; order Magasanikbacterales; family GWA2-37-8; genus DATDTU01. Next base: position 3,242 of record DATDTU010000078.1, on the reverse strand, counting down.
TTTATGCCTCGAATTTCTTTGTGTATGAGGGAATGGTAGGTGGGAGTGTAAAGGAAAACCGCCGGAACGTCTTTGGCGAGCAGGTCTTGAAATTTTTTATACAGTTCAGCGCGTTTTTTCTCATCGAGCGTTACCCGAGCTTCTTCGAGCAGCTTATCTCCGTTACGATCGGCGAAGCCAGCGATATTTAACCCCGGGTACTTGCTCTGGGAGGAGTGCCAGAAAGGAAAGAGGTCGGGGTCACCGCCCACAATTTCGCCATAGAGCAGTACTTGGTATTCACGATCGTGTATTACCTCACGCAATATTTGGCGACGACCTACTACTTCGATGGTGGTTTGGATACCGATTTTTCTCCACATTTCTGCAGTCAGCTCAGCGATTTTCACGTATTCGGCAGTATCGGCAGTGGTGATGGTGAGACGGAGCACGCTGTTGCTTTTATCGCGTCGATAAAAACTTTGGCTGGAATCCATTTCTCTTCGTACAGTATCGGTGGTCTCGTCAGTAATTCTCTGTTCAGCCTCGGCAATAACTTCGGCGGTTGAACTCGCTTGTTTGAGCAGCGTAATTTCTTCTTCGCGTTCTTTTTTTAAAGCGCTCTGACGCAATTTAAAATATTCTTCCGGTTCAATTTTTGACCATTTCTTATCTAACAGCGCATTAGCTTCCTGGGGATTGAAAGGAATTTTTTTGATTTCCGGGTAATATCCGATACTCCCGGTAAGGATGGGACCATCGATAACGCTGCCATTGTTTTGCAAAGCGTCCCTCATCAAGGCTGGTTTATCTACGGCTTTGGCTAGCGCGAGGCGCAGATCCACATCTTTAGAAAGCAGGGGATCGGTTTGGTTAAAGAACAGCGCCGTATACTGGGGGAGGGTATAGGTAAAGCTCAGTACATTTTTGTTGGGGAGTTTTCCTTTATTATTTTGGAGCGGGGCAAAACTCAGCGCGAGCACTTCTTGGCTGCGCAGCGCTTCATTCGCTTCTTCATAACTCGTATAAAAATTAAACGTCATTGTTTCCAAGTAGGGTTTTTTTGCAAAAAAAGTATCATTTCGTTTTAGAACATACCTTTGAATATTCCCGGCTTCATCTTTGATAAGTTTGCTAAATTGCCAAGGCCCAGCGCCCACCGGTTGAATATTTTCTTTGGCGAGACGAATAGTGGTGGGGGTAGTTTCACTCCACACATGGGCGGGTACTATGCCTACCGTGAGCGTAGTTAAAAAAGGAGCAAAGGATTCTTTGAGGGTAAAACGAATAGCCAGATCAGAAGTTTTTTCTACCCGCACACCCTGAAAAGCAGGGAGGAGAGGGCTGCCCACCTCTGGATTTTGAATTTGTTCAAAGGTGAAGAGTACGTCTGCTGCGCTTAAGGGAGTACCGTCCGACCAATGAATTCCTGGACGGAGGGTGATATCGTATACCTTTCCATCCGCGCTCACCGCGTATTTTTCGGCTAGGTAGGGCTGTAATTTTTTGTTTTCATCATAACGGAATAAACCCGCGTAGATTAAGGAGACTAAATCCGTATCAATGTCGCTGGTGCTCGCAAAAAGCGGGTTGACGTACTTTGGTTGACCAACGATGGCCTCACTGTAGTCCCCGCCTTCTTTGGGGACAGAGATAGTATGATGAGCGACAAAAACAGTTAGTAGTCCCAGGCTCGCACCCACAATAGTGGTGGCGGCAATACGTAAAATTCTTTTTTCGGTTGCGCTCAAGAAATGAGAGAAGTATTTAAGCTGTCTCCCGGTAGGAATAACTCGACCACCACGCTGTGCTACCAGACGTCGGTCAAAGCTATGTAGATGGAAAGAATGTGGTTTTTTTAGTTTAAACCACTGTAGGGGGTTTTTCCAGCTCATTGACAAGCAAGTTAAGAAGATAAGATACGCCCGGTTTATGGAAGCATTAGACCACTAATCGTACGAGTGCGAAACTGAAGAAGATAGCAGTAATGGCGATGGTGGCAAAGTGGAGAATTTTATCGATGCCCCGTTTGGTGCTATAGATGTTACTCGAACCGCCAAATACTCCGCTCAGCCCAGAACCTTTTTGCTGGAGGAGAATAATGGTAATGAGTATAAGGGACAAAACCAACTGAACAATGTTATAGATATTCTCTTTCATAAGGAGAAAATGGCAAGATGTAGAAGCATTGGAGTAAAAACACTATATCATACGAAGGGGTTTTGTGTCAATAAAGGCGCCTGGCCGCGGCTCGGTGCCGCGCTACCTATAACGGTGCCGTTGATTGTACGATTACGCCCCCAATCGAGGGCAGCAGTTTTTGAAAGTCGAACGCACCTAAGGTGTTAATCGACGCATTGTTATGTTATACTATAGACAATTATTATTTTACCTGTGATGTCTGTGGATTCACCATTACCTCAACTCCCTTGGTATCGCAAAGGATGGGGGGTCATTCTCATTACTTTTTTGTTGTTCCTATTGACAATTCTTCTTATCTTTGTTGTAATAACGGTTCGTTATTGGTGGAAAATAGCTCACGGACAGGGAGATGTGCTCCGCGAGCAGTTTGCCAGCAGCTTTACCTCTTCGGTGGTAGGTAAGGCGCCAACAGCGACTTTTGATTTGAAAAAGCTCGTAACGCCTGACGATCCATTTCTCGGTCGTCCGGGCGCGCCAGTGGTCATTGTGGAGTTTGTGGACTTCAAATGTCCGAATTGCAAGACGGCAGCTCCCATTATCCGGGAAGTGGCGAAGCAGTATGGGTATACGGTACACATTATTCTTCGTGATTTTCCGGCGGAATCAATTCACCCGGGAGCGACTCGATTCTCGGAACTAGCCTATTGCGCGCAAAGGCAAGGACGATTTTGGGAGATGCATGATCTGCTTTTTTCTGAACAGGATCAATTGGGCACGGTTCTCTCGTTGGAACAGTTACAGGCGCTGGCCAATTTGGCGGGAGTAGATTTTTCCAAACTAAAGGAATGTCTGGCCGCGCCCACCACAGCGGCTGAGGTGAACGCGGATTACATTGATGGCGTTACGTTGGGCGTACGGGGCACGCCGACATTTTTTGTGAATGGGGAAAAGGTGGAGGGAGTGGTGCCGTTTGAAGGCTGGAAAAAGTATTTGGATGCGTTTGTTCGATCACAATAATTCATACAGGTTTATTATGTGGTACAAAAAATTGCTTCTTCTTATTTTATTGACACTTGGTCTTTTCGGGAGCGGCCGAATGGTGTATGGGCAAAGCGAAAGTA
>DATDTU010000077.1:0-8204 GCA_035290705.1 Patescibacteria group bacterium | reverse complement strand
ATGAGGTAGGAGGCGTGGCGGTGGACGAGGAGGACCGCGGCGGTGGGTTTGGTGCGGATGAGGTCGAAGATCGTCCGGCTGGTCGTCATGGTTGTTTCTCCATTGTCGAGGTGCAGCAGGCGGGAAACCCGCATGGTTACTTTGAGCGCCAGTTGCTGGTAGCGCATCGTAACTCAACAGTGTAGCATAAAAGTCAGGATTGTGAAACTGTAAGGTCTAAATATGTGGTAAATAAATTAAAAAAATTGCTAATTTAAGCCATTCTTGTTTTTATAGAATGTCAGAAAGATTGACAAAATGATGAGATTGTGGTAAACTAAATTCGTGGAGTGATACCCCCTCCTTCGTCCTCCCCCTACTGTAGGGGGAGGGAACCGTTGGTCGCTCGCTCTCTCCCCTTCGTTAGGGGAGAGACACAGAGAGGGGTATTCGTATGTATGTTATGAAACTAGAAATTCTCAAAAATCTAGGTCTCTCCGAAAAATCAGCAAAAGTGTATTTGGCGGCGTTGGGGTTGGGGACAGCGTCCATTCAGGAGATCGCGAAGAAGGCGGAAGTGAAGCGACCGACGGCGTATTTGCAGGTGGAGGAATTGCTGAAGGAAGGGCTGCTCGAAAAAATTCCTTCGGGGAAGAAGGATTATTTTAAGGCGACGGATCCGACGGTGCTCGAGAAGCGGGCGGAGCAACAATTAAAAGAAGTAAAAAGTTTGGTGCCGGAGTTGCAGCTATTACAAAGTGAGATTCAAGGACGCCCGAGAGTTTCGATTATGGAAGGAAGGAAAGCGATTGAGCAAGTTTACCAAGAGGTGTGCCAGGCGAATAGTATTCGGTTTTGGTCGGATCTGCGAGCGGTGGAAGAGCATTTTTTGGGGATGTTTCATAAAATTGGCGAGGCGGTGGAGCAGAATGAAATTCGCACGCGGGAAATTATTGCGGATACGCCGGAAGCGAAAAAGAGCTCTCGACGCTACGCGGTGATCGCGGGGAAAACGTATAGTTCACGAGTCGCGTCGAAACCGGGAATTCAAAATGATAATGCGATCTATGGTGATACGGTGGCACTATTTCGTATTCATCAAAATAATTTATTTGTTATTCTCATCGAAGAGCCAACGATTGCATCAACGATGAAAGCGATGTTTGATATGGCGTGGGAGAGCGCGGAGCCGTTTATTGGGAGGTGAAAAAGCACGAGACGCGATACACATAAAACGATACAATGGCGATTTTGTATCGTAATGCGTGTATCGTGTCTCGTGTCATTGTGGTATAATAATGACATGGAGAAACGACGAGACCTCACCCTGCCCTCTCCTTTGCGCTCTTCGACTCCCGCTCAGAGCGCTCTGAGCTTGCCGAACGAGCGAAGGAGAGGGAGCGCAGGTTTCACCATCATCGAAGTAGTCATCACACTCGCGATCTTAAGCGCGGTGTTTGTTATTTTTCAAGCTTCTTTCAACTCAATTTTTCTCAATCGTCGGGTGAAGCATCAGGAACTGGCTTTGCGGATTGCTGATACCAAGATAGAACAGATCCGTGCGCTTTCCTATGACACCGTGCCGGCTACCGGTGCGTTTTCTGATCCGCTTTTGGCGAATCTGCCGGAGGGCGCGGCGGCACTCATCGTAAGCGACTATGATGACGATACGAAACAGATAGTGGTACATATTTCGTGGCGGGAGCCAGTGAGCGATACTCAGCGGGCGGTGACTCTTACGACGCTTGTAACCAAGGGAGGATTATGAGATGTAAACAGCGGAAATTACACTTGAACACACACGGGATGACTCTCGTAGAGGCGCTCGTAGTGCTCGCGGTATTTCTTTTGATTTCGGCGGCAATGTTGGGCTTGTATGTTCAGCATGGACGATTGTACTCGCTCGGGCAGGCGCAGTTTGAAACTGTTAGTAGCGCGCGCGGAGCGCTCAATGGGATTTCGGCGTACACGGTGCAGGCGCGGCGAGTGGTAACGAGCACGGTGATAGCGAGCATCGTGTATACTACCGGCACCAGCACGTTGGCACTTGAACTCCCCGCTATCAATGGAAGCGGCGACATTATTAACGGTGTTTTTGATTACGTGGTGTTTTATGGGAGCGGTGATACGTTGCAGCGCATCCTTGCGCCTAACGCGGCAAGCGCTCGGGTGGGCGCCACGAGGCTCCTGGCGGACAACGTAACCGGTTTGGTATTCAGCTATGATAACGCTGACGTTAATTTGGTAAAGAAAGTCATTGTATCGGTGACGTCAACAGCGGGAAGCGGCACGGTGACGGAGGAGCATCACGAGTCTGGTGAATTTATTTTGCGTAATTATTAAATAGATGTGCGAAATGTGAAAGCTGCGAAAAGTGCGAAAGTATAATACTAATGATACAAATGTCAATTGTTTTTTCGCAGATTTCGCAGCTTTCGCATTTCGCACATTCTTTTGAGCATCTCTGCCAAGCAACCTATTCTTATGAATAAATTTTTTCACAACCAATCTGGCTATCTACTTCTATTTGTTTTGGTGTTTACGGCAATTCTCATGAGCGTGCTCGCTGGACTCATCGGCTACGCGCGCGTGAACTTGACCGCGCAACAGCAGACGACACACCGTCAACAGGCGCTGCACATTGCTGAGGCGGGGATTGAACACGCTATTAAGCAACTGAACGAGGATGTTAATTATGCGGGTGAGACCAACACGCCGCTCGGTGAAGGTACTTTTACCATCAGTGTCGCGACGATTGATCAATACACCAAGCGCGTAACCGCAACTGGCAACGTACCATATGGTAATGGTAGCGAGGCCGAGCGGACCGTGGAAGCGACCGCTCATATAGACACAGCGACTATATCATTTAGTTACGGGGTACAGGTAGGTAACGGAGGTTTCTCTATGGGAAATAACTCCGTAGTGAACGGTAATATATATGCTAATGGCAACGTGAATGGTTTCGGGCAGGTAACGGGCGATGTGTCGGTGGCGGCAGGCGCCGCAGCGGCGCCGGATCAGAACTGGACAACGCAAAACGCGGATTCTTTGTTTGGCAATGTCAATCAGCGCACTTCGGTGGCACAGAGCTTTACTCCTTCCCAAACGGACACGCTAACGAAAGTGAGCGTGCGGCTTAAAAAAATCGGCAATCCAGGCAACCTTACCATGCGGATCGTTACCGACGATAGCGGATCACCGTCCAAAACCGTTCTGGTGAGCGGATCAATTTCCGCCGCTCTCGTTACTACTAACTATGCTTTTGTGGACGCGGCGCTTGGCACCACCCCCACCCTCACAGCCGGACAAAAATACTGGATTATGCTTACGGCCTCGGTGAACGCGAGTAATCATTATAGTTGGGCGATAGATACCGGTGACGGCTTTGCGAACAATACGGGTAAGTACAGTCAGCAGTGGAATGCGGGGAATCCGGTCTGGAATAGTAGTGGCGGAGATTACAATTTTCAGACGTACCTTGGCGGCATTGTTAATACGTTGAGTGGTATAACGGTTAATGGCACTGCTCGCGCTGCGGTGATGAGCAGCTGCGAGGTAGCGGGCAATGCTTATTTTGATACGAGCAACACCTGCGCGGTTGCGGGTCAGCAATTTGGCGGAACACCCGCGCCGCCACCAGCGCCGTACCCAATTTCCGCTGCTCAAATCGCTGAATGGAAAGCAACGGCGGAGGCCGGAGGTGTTATTAGTGGGGACTACACGCTTACCGATGGTCAAACAAATTCTCTAGGCCCTCAAAAAATTGATGGCGATTTGACCATAACTAATAACAGTATACTAACAGTAACTGGTCCCATTTGGGTAAATGGTAACGTAGTCTTAGACAATAATGTGCAAGTAGTGCTTAGTTCATCGCTCGGCAACGCTGGTACCGCGTTTATCGCGGATTACCCGGCCGATCCTACGCAAAAAGGACGGATGATAATTGGCAATAATTCGAGTATCGCGGGCAATGGACAACTGGGCAGTTACCCGCTTTTTATTAGTATGTACTCGGGGGTGGGGAACGCCATTGATTTAAGCAATAACGCCGATAACACGATTTTCTTCGCGCCGAGCGGCACGCTTACCCTTAGTAACAATACCGGGGTAAAAGAGATGACCGCGAGTCAGATTAATATGAGTAATAATAGTGTGGTTAATTATGATAGCGGACTCCAGAACGCTCATTTTAGTAGCGGCCCGGGTGGGTCGTGGATGTTTAAGAGTGGGAGTTATGCGATTACTCGTTAGTGACAGTGCGCCAATTCTCATGTTGAGCACATTCGCTGCGCTCAGTGTAAGCTCCGCGAAACATCTGTGCGTTTTGCGCCTAGATCCTTGTGCCACCGCTAAAGCTATGGCGACACGCGGTCGCTCCGACTCAGGATGACAAGTGACAGTGGACGTTTTATTGGAAAGAACTGAATAGTTAGTTATTGATTGCGAAGGGCAAAGTAATTTGTTATACTAGAGCCAAGCAAAGAACTGTTTCTCATTATACTAAACTATGAACAAAGTGCGTAAAGCGGTAATCCCGGCGGCGGGGTATGGCACGCGGTTTTTGCCGGCTACCAAAGCACAACCCAAGGAAATGTTGCCGGTGGTAGATAAACCGATTATTCAGTATGTAGTGGAGGAGCTCGTGGCTTCGGGAATTACCGATATTATTATTGTAACCGGCGCCAGCAAACGGGCGGTGGAGGATCATTTTGATTATAATTACGAATTGCAAGCATGGCTCAAAAAGCAGGGGAAGGATGAGTTGCGCGAAGAAATCAAACATATCGCGGACATGGCGAATTTTATTTATGTCCGCCAAAAGGGTTCCTATGGAAACGGTACGCCGGCCCTGTGCGCGCGGAATATCGTGGGCGATGAACCATTTGTATATATTTGGGGCGACGAATTTATTTATTCCACTCCGCCGCGGACGAAGCAGTGTCTGGAGGTATTTGAGAAATACGGTGACCCGGTGATTTCGGGTATTCGGGTACCGAAGAAAGAAGTTTCCAAATATGGTATTGCCGAAGCACGACTCATTGAAAAAAATATTTACCAAATTCTTTCGTTGGTAGAAAAACCAGAACCCGCGGCCGCGCCTTCGAACTTGGCGACGCACGGCTGCTATGTTCTTACTCCCGATATTTTTGGTGAATTAGAAAAACTCGAACCCGGGCAAGGAGGAGAAATTTGGATCGTAGACGCTATTCGGGCACTCATGAAAAAAAGGCCGGTGTATACGTGTGAGGTAAAGAATGCCACCTACTATGATACGGGTTCAAAGCTCGGTTGGCTCAAGGCCAACGTGGATTTCGCGCTTCGGGAAAAGAAATTGAAAGGGGAGTTTAAGAAATACTTGAGAAGTGTGTTGAAGGGATAATTATTACAGTGCTATGGAGGGGGACAAACTAATTCCAGCGCATGGTGGGTATCGAAAGCTTCTGTCATATCAGAACGCGGCGATAGTGTATGATTTGACTGTGATCTTTTGCAAAAAATATATTGATCGGTTTAGTCGAACGAAGGATCAGATGGAACAGGCGGCCCGTAGCGGGAAGCAGAATATCGCCGAGGGCAGTATGGCATCGGGCACTTCGAAGAAGACTGAGCTAACATTGGTGGGAGTGGCCCGCGCTAGCCAAGAGGAGCTATTGGCGGATTACGAGGATTTTTTGCGACAGCGTCAGTTGACGCAGTGGGGGAAGGATGATTTGCGGGTACGGACGGTAAGACAGTTGTCGTATAGGTCGAATAGGACTTATATGACTTATGAGTCGTATATGACCCAACCGGAAAGCGCAGCAAACGCACTGATTTGCTTGGTCCACCAGACCAACTACTTGCTGGACCAGCAGATCCGAGCTTTGGAAAAACAGTTGGTGGAGGAAGGTGGCTTTAGCGAGCGGTTGTATCAGATTCGTCGTAAGCGCCGTGGATACTAGATTTTACTATGCGATACAATTTGAAAACATTTGCCACGATAACTCTTCTAACAGGATCGCTGCTTCTGGCGGGGTTTGGTTGTAAGGGCATCTCTCCCGAGCAGCAAGCCGCTACCAAGCCGGTCACCCTCGAGTACTGGACGGTTTTTGACGATGTGGACGCGCTCCAGGCGCTCGTGACTAAGTACAAAGGGAGTCGGCCGTATCTTAACGTCACTATTCGACAGCTTCGGATGGAGGATTTTTACACGGAATTAGTGCAGGAGCTCGCGGTGGATCGGGGGCCGGATATTGTTTCAATCAGCAGTCGTTCGATTGGAACGTATGAGCCAATGCTTACGCCCATGCCAGGAGCCGTGCGTGATACGACGGTGCGGCTGGAAGAAGGGGTGGCGGGGAACAAGAAAACGGTTATTACTTCGCAGAATCTTCCGCTCCCTACTCCCACGCAGCTCGACCAGGAATATGTGCAAGCGGTAAAAAATGATGTGGTCCGTGGTGGGGCGGTGTTTGGGCTGCCGCTTTCCATGGATACGCTCGCTATTTATTATAATAAGGATTTGCTCGATCGAGCGGGGGTGCCAGAACCACCCAAAAATTGGGATGAGTTTCAGGAGGCGGTAAAGAAGATAACGAAATACGACAAACGATCGGGAGTCATTGTGCAGGCTGGGGCAGCGCTTGGTACCGGGAACAATATACCGAATAGCGACGATTTATTATACATGTTGTTCAAACAAAGCGGAGTGGAATTTGTGGATCGGGGTGGCCGAGCGGTGTTCAATATCGTACCGCGGGACGCGCGCGGGGAGGAAACTCCGGCCATGAAGGTAATGAGTTTTTATTCCGACTTTGCCGACGCGAGCCGCGACACGTATTCGTGGAACGAAACCATGCCCAACGCGCTCGATAGTTTCACGAATGGTTCGGTCGCTTTCTTTTTTGGGTATAGCTATCATTATCCGGTTATCAAAGCGCGCGCGCCACAACTGAATTTTCGGGTGATGCCGCTGTTGCAGCTTAACCCGGAAGCTCCGGTAAATGTCGCGAACTATTCGGTGCTCGGGGTGACAGGCAAATCGGAGGACAAAAATGAAGCGTGGGCACTCGTGAATTATCTGACGCATTCCGCGGCAACCAAGGAATATTTGGACAAAAGCGGCCGCCCTACCGCGCTGCGCGGGTTTATAAAAGATCAGGAAGCGAGTGAAGCGCTTGGTCCGTTTGTTTCTCAGGTGCTCATTGCCGAAAATTGGTACCGAGGAAATAATTATGAGGCGGCCCGCCGAGCGATTAGTGATATGCTCCATGAGTGGCTGCAGCCCACGGGGGAGCCGGATAGAGTGTTGCGGCAAAAGCAAGAAATTTTGAATCGGGCGGCGGAGAAGGTGAATAATACGCTTTAAGAAAGTTGTCGTGTGGTTATATAACGTATTTGTTATGCGGATGGTAGCAAAATTATTTTTTATAGCACTCGTTGCAGCACTCCTATTACCGGCAAGCGCGAAAGCGGTAGCCGGAGTTTGTTATTGCCCACAAAGAATAGGCAACAAGTGCGATGTGGAACAAGCTGGAGGCTGCCCGGCCGATTGTGTGCAAGATTTAAACGATCAGTGCCAAGCGCAATCCTCAAATCCACGATGTCTTTGTTATGATGATTTGGAAAAAATAACGGCGGATAATTATAAAGATTCGTCCGTGGTTGATAAGATTGAAACGAGCGCTTGTGAAGAAAAGGTAGTGAATGATTGTGCCGAACAGATTAAAAAACAGGATGGAACTAGGTATAGCAAGTGTCAATTTTTTCCTAATAACACAGCCTGCGAAGACGAACGGAATTTGTGGCTCAAAAAGAAACAAGCGCGGCTGGAATCTGGGGAAAAGACTGAGCGAGGAATGGGGGCAACCGTCTCACGGGTTATCCCTAACTGTTTGTTTGAAGACAAGTTGAGCGCTGAATGCCGCGATGTGAGCATCTTTGTGGTATTGCTCATTAATATTACTCGTTATCTGTTTGGTATCATTGGCTCACTCGCGCTCGCGTACTTTATTTATGGCGGGTTTACTTTAATTCTTTCGGAGGGCAATGATGAGAAAGTAACGAAGGGTAAGGATATCATGGTGGCGGCAGTGATTGGTTTGATAGTAGCGTTTGGAGCGTATGTTTTGGTGCAGTTTTTGGGAGAGGTGATCGGAGCAACGAATACTTTGAAATAATAGGATATGAATAAAAGATTTTTCAAATTTTTTTCTAGTATATTCTTGCTAACAGTGTTT
>DATDTU010000076.1:0-2281 GCA_035290705.1 Patescibacteria group bacterium | reverse complement strand
GAAGGGGATATCGTGCACACCGCCAATATCCCCATCGGCTCCGAACATATCACCAATGATATCGCGATTGGGCTGCGCACGACCATCGATATCGCTGAAGCCGTAAAAATAGAATACGGCAGCTGTCTCCCCGGCGAGACCGGTAAGCGGGACGAAATTGATCTCTACGAACTTGGCGCTCCGGGACATGAAATGGTCAAGAAGCAATATGTGAGTGAAATCGTGGAAGCGCGCGTGGAAGAAATTCTACGCAAAATTGAACAAGAACTCCTGGCCATCAAGCGAGCTGGACTGTTGCCGGCTGGCGTCGTGTTCACCGGTGGCGGCGCGAAAATACTAGGACTCGTTGAACTAGCCAAGAAGCAATTGCGTTTGCCCGCGCTGATGGGCTATCCCATGAATATCACCAGTGTTACCGACAAGGTAAACGACCTGAGTTTTGCTACCGCCGTTGGTTTGGTAAAGTGGGGGAGCGTGATGCAGGGAGGGTACAGCGAACGGGGAGGCGGGGTGATGCGAAAAATGAACCACGCCTCAAACCAATTGAAGAAGTGGGTACGCGCCCTGTTGCCATAAGGGAAAAATGATTTCTTGACAGAAGCATCATTAGCCTATACACTAGAGAGCGGAGAATTCCTTCGCTTCTTTTATTAAAAGAGGATGAACACAAAAAGTATTCATGTTATGTGCGAAATGCAAAAAGTGCAAAAGTATAATACTAAATAATGCAAATGTATACTAATGATACGAATGCCAATTGTCGTTTCGCATGTTTCGCCTTTCGATTTTGCTCAAGGCGACCCTGACCTCTCAACTCTCGTTCGAGGTCACGGTGAGCCAAGTCGAATCCGTGAGCGTCAGTCGAATGGGTCGCCTTTTCGACCTTGCTCAAGGCGACCCTGAGCGGAGTCGAATGGGTCGCAGTTTTCGCATTTCGCACATTCATAATGAACGTATCTTACCTTTAACTTGCATCTTTATGCCGCAAATAAAACCAGAGATCGAAGCTTTTGCCAAAATTAAAGTAGTCGGAGTCGGTGGCTCCGGCGGGTCAGCGGTAAACCGCATGATGGCCGGTAAAACGCGCGGCGTTGATTTTATCGCGATGAATACCGATGTGCAAGCACTGCATTATAACAGCGCGCCACATAAGTTACATATTGGTAAAACCGTCACCCGTGGGCTAGGAGCCGGAATGGATCGAGAGATCGGCCGCAAAGCCGCTGAAGAGTCTCAGAACGAAATCCGGGAAATGCTCAAAGATACCGATATGGTATTTATTACCTGTGGGCTGGGCGGAGGCACCGGTTCGGGAGCGAGCCCGATTGTCGCCGAAGTCGCCAAAGAGATGGGAGCTCTAACGGTCGCGGTAGTCACCAAACCGTTTTCATTTGAAGGTCCGCAACGCATGGATATTGCCGATAAGGCTTGGGAGGAACTCGCGAAAAATGTCGATACCATTATTACCGTTCCGAACGATCGCATTCTGCAGGTGATTGATAAAAAAACCACCCTGCTCGACGCGTTTAAAATCGTAGACGATATTCTCCGTCAGGGCGTCCAGGGAATTTCGGAGCTCATTACCATCCCCGGTTTGATCAACGTGGATTTCGCGGACGTCAAAACTATCATGAAGGACACCGGCTCAGCGCTCATGGGCATTGGCACCGGGAGCGGCGAGAATCGCGCCGCGGAATCTGCCAAGATGGCTATTTCCAGTCCCTTGCTCGAGGTTTCCATTGATGGCGCGCATGGTATACTATTTACTATCACTGGTGGCCCGGACCTCACCATGACCGAAGTGAGCGAAGCAGCGAAAATCATTACTTCTTCCGCCGCCCCTGAAGCTAAAATTATTTTCGGAGCAATTATCGACGAGAGCATGACCGGCAGCATGCGTATAACCGTGGTAGCCACTGGCTTTGACGATCGCCGTCCCAGCGCGGTTCGTGAAGAAGAAACCGCCAGTCAAAATTTTCTCGGCGGGAATAAATATATGCCGAGCGCCTTCCTGCGCCGCGCTCAAAAAGAGGAAGAGGAGGAGGAAAAGAAGTTCAAAAATTTTACTCAAAAAACATCCCCCTCCATTCCGCACACTCCCTCTCCCACGGTGTCCGACAAAAAGAGTCCCGACGACGAATTAGAAATTCCGGCCTTTATTAGGAGGAAAATGGGTATCTAGTGAAAAATATTCAAGTAAAAATTTTCAATTTTTAAGTAACGAATAGTCATTCTTCATTGTTTTAAACATTGGAAATTGAATATTCTTACTTTTTACTTT
>DATDTU010000075.1:0-2943 GCA_035290705.1 Patescibacteria group bacterium | reverse complement strand
GCTTTCTTCGGGATAAAAACGATACCGCTGGGGAATGGCGTAAATCCCTTTCAGATTCGCCTGGCGCAGTTCCACCACCTTATCTTCGGGAACTTTTTTAGCTACCGGTTCATACGGATCATCACTTTTGGAAAGTTTCTGTAGGAGATTCTTTTTCTGCTCTTCGTCGCTTATGCCCAGCACCGTCGCGACCGTGGCGACGGTAGCTTCCACCTGCTTCGCTTTGACCACTTCGGCCGGCACCGCGTACACCAAATAAAAATCCTTATTCACTGCCGCCGGATACGTTGCATTCGTCCTGCTATCCTTAAAATAAATTTCACCGCGACGGGGAAACAACTTCTCTGAAATTTCATGCGTATTTAGAGCGAACAAGGCGTAATACTCATGCTGTATAATTTGCAAAATAAATAAACGAGCTATAATCCACCCCGCCAAAAGCAAAAAAACGACCGCGAGTATCCGCAACCGATCCTGGTCGATACCGTGAACTTGTGAGCGACGGAACATAGGGAAATAAGTAGGGATAGTATAGCGTTTTTTCGCTATTTCAGCAACAAAAAAACGAGACACGATACACATATCACGATACAATCAACAAGTGTATCGTTTTACGTGTATCGTGAATCGTGTTATGTATCGTGATATGTGTATCATGTCTCGTGTCAGCTGATTCCCTTCGCCTTCCGCCTCGCCTCATTCTCGTTCAAAGTCGATTTGCGGATACGAATCGTTTGCGGAGTCACTTCCACTAGTTCATCTTGGCCGATATACTCCAGCGCGTCTTCGAGGCCCATGGTGCGGGGCGCGTTAAAATGTTCAGCCGAACCATCGCCTTTGGAACGCATATTCGACAATTGTTTTTCCTTGCACACATTCACCCGAATATCCTCTCCCCGAGCGTTTTGCCCCACTACCTGGCCTTCATATACCTCCACCCCTGGCCCAATAAACAACACTCCGCGATCCTGGACATTCAACAGACCGTACAAGTTCGTTGTTCCGGTTTCGTGCGCTACGAGCGATCCCTGATCACGCTCGTGCCAACCACCCGGGTCGACATCATACCCAGAAAATATGGTATTAATAATGCCAAGTCCGCGCGTATCAGTCAAAAATTCCGTCCGATAACCAAAGAGTCCGCGCGTTGGAATAATAAATTCCAAAAATGTCACGCCATTTTCCGAGTACATGTTCTGGAGAATTCCGCGGCGGCCGCCGAGCTTTTGAATGACCGCACCCGAGTACGTATCCGGCACCTCCACAAACACTTGCTCAAACGGCGTCAACATTTTACCATTCACTTCTTTGTTAATTACTTGGGGCTGAGATACTTGAAACTCGAATCCTTCGCGCCGCATCCGTTCAATAAGAATAGCTAAATGCAACTCACCTCGTCCCGATACAATCCAATTTCCCTCTGTGCCGTCGACAACGCGCAACGCCACGTCGGTTTCAAGCTCTTTAAATAAACGCTCTCGAATTTGGCGCGAAGTACTAAATTTTCCTTCCTTTCCGGCAAACGGCGAATCGTTCACCATAAAAGACATTTTGACAGTCGGTTCTTCGATGCTAATGGTTGGCAACGCTATCGGATTATTCACGTCCGCGATAGTCTCGCCGATATTCACGTCTGGAATCCCAGCAATAGTCACAATGTCCCCCGCGACCGCTTCCGTCGCTTCAATTTTTTCTAATCCAAAAAAAGTAAGAATAGAAGTTAATCGATATTTCTTCATCGCGCCCGCGCGATTAATATGCATGACCTCCTGCCCAGCCTTCAACACGCCATTATAAATTCTGCCGGTCGCGAGCCGTCCTTTAAAATTATCCGGGCTGATTGACACGGTCAGCATCTGTAACGGCGCGGTTGGATCACCCTTTGGTTCCGGGACATATTTCAGAATCGTATCAAAAAGCGGAGTAATATCTTTCATCTTGCTTAAATCCGCTTCAAGCCCTGCCAAACCGTTTTTCGCTGAGGCGTACACCACCGGAAAATCCGCAATCTCATCGCTCGCTCCAAGTTCAAGAAACAACTCAAACGTCTTGTCGAGCGCAAACTGCGGCCGGGCGTCTGGTTTATCAATTTTGTTTACCACCACAATCACGTGATGCCCGAGCGCTAATGCCTTTTTCAACACAAACCGCGTCTGCGGCATTGGCCCCTCTTTCGCGTCCACCAGCAAGAGACACCCATCCGCCATTTTCAAAACCCGTTCCACCTCTCCGCCAAAATCCGCGTGTCCTGGGGTATCAATAATATTAATCTTGGTCACGCCCGCCGGAGAGGAGGGATCACCCAGCTGAACCGAAGCGTTCTTGGAAAAAATAGTAATACCACGCTCGCGTTCCAAATCGTTCGAATCCATGATCGCTTCCTGCGTTTCGTTTTCCTTAGAAAGCTTAGTCTTACTTTGACGCAACAAAGCATCCACGAGCGTCGTTTTGCCGTGGTCAACGTGGGCGATGATGGCGATGTTCCTAATATTCATAATAATATAATACCAATAATGCTAATGTATTCTAATGATACTAATGCCATTGGTTATTAGCAGTATTAGTATACATTCGTATCATTAGTATTTTACTTCAAAAAAAATATCTGCCCTTTAACAGCAGAATCTCCACCGCGCCACCAGTATACTACACTACTCCCAAAAAATCAAGTCTAAATCCTATTCTGTCAACAATGTGTTTTGTTATCAAAATTGGACTGGGAAGCCGGGTCGAGATTCCGACCCTTCTTCCCATGTCCTCAATTTCTCTTCTGGAACATTGCCTTGATCTTTTCCTTGATGTTCTTCAGATCGCCGGCGAATTCCAGCTCAACCATTCCTCCTATTGCTACTTCGCGCTCACGGTGGCCAACCGCCTGGTACTGCAATACTCCATTGAGTGCGATACCCAGGTTGATGCCCCCGCCGCGCCTGATGGTCAGTT
>DATDTU010000074.1:0-11903 GCA_035290705.1 Patescibacteria group bacterium | reverse complement strand
CCATAACCTTTACAAAAAACCACTCAAGTGATTCAATACATACGCGGGCGGCGCTTGTAAACCTCTACCTCCCTGCGGGGAGTTCGAGACTCTCGCGCCGCTCCGCATCCTTATCCTAGTCTAAGCTCATCCGTTTGGGCTTTTTTATTTTTGAAATATATGTTTAAATAAAAAAGCCGGGCACCTATCTGTGATGTGTGGACTTGAAGGAGACCACCGTCTGGGTGTCCGGCTTCTACTTTTTCTCCCATTCTGCTGCCTCTTTAACTAAGAGATCCTTAATCTCCTCAAAATACTTCTTCGCTGCCTCATACTCATTCGGAATCTTGCCATCGAGGATCGCCTCTTCAATTGCCTCTTTGATTTTGCCGACCGTTGGACCGGGTTTCAATCCGGTGAGGTGCATGATCTCATCGCCGCGTACAGGTGACTGAAAAGCACGGAGTTTATCACGTTCGATAACTTCAGCAATTTTTTCTTTGAGGTAGTCATAATTTTTGAGGCGCTTTTCTTTTTTATAGGGGTTGCCGGTCGTGATATCACTTCGACCGAGAACAAGGAGATCGTCGAGTAGGTCGCCCATGGCAACAATAAGGCGGCGAACGGCTGAATCGGTAATGCCTTCATCCATGAGGGCGATGGGCTGCATGTGCCAGCGAATGAGCTTGGCGAGGTAATCGGTGTGTTCTTTGGAAAATTTCAAGCGCTTGGCGATGCCGTACAGTATTTTTTTACCGAGGTGTTCATGACCATGAAAACTCCACCCGATTTTGGGAATAAATTTCTTTGTTCCCGGTTTACCAATATCGTGGAGCAGTCCCGCGAACCGCAGCCAGACGTTGTCGGAGTATTCGGCGATGTTGTCGACAACCTTAAAACTATGTACGAGGTTATTTTTGTGCTGGTGGCCAAAAATTTCTTCGACGCCGTCGAGCCTTGAAACTTCGGGAAGCACTAAGTCCATGAGATGCGTTTGGAACATTAAAATCAACCCGATGGATGGTTCGGGCGTCGCGAAGAGTTTAAGCAATTCTTCTTGAATACGTTCGGCGGAGATAATTTTTATTCTGGCTCGGTTGCGGTGTATGGCTTCGAGCGTCTTGGGTTCAATGGCAAACCCAAGCTGGGCCGCGAAACGGATGGCGCGTAACATGCGGAGGGGGTCATCGCTAAAAGTTGTATCCGGGTTGAGTGGCGTACGAAGAATTTTATCTTTGAGATCTTGCTGACCGTTGAAGGGATCAAAAATTTCCTGCGCAAAAGACCCCTCCGCGCCTCCCCTTCGCAAGGGGAGGTCAATTTTCCCCTCCTTACGAAGGAGGGGTTCACGGGGAGGTCTTCGTCTGGCTATCGTTTCAACCGGCACAGCCATCGCGTTCACCGTAAAATCCCGTCGCGCCAAATCCTGCTCAAGCGTCGTTTTTTCTACCTTGGGCTTACGAGAACCTGGATCATACTTCTCGGTTCGAGCTCCTGCGAACTCCAGCTCAAGCATCTCAGTTTTTTCTTCGTTCAGCGGAATAAGATAGCGAGCCGTATCAAAGTCTGGGAATTCAATCAGGCTGCCTTGCCTCGCCGTAGCCCCGATCCACCGGCCGGCGGACGAGGGGCGAAGGCGGGCCTCTTCCATGGCTTCATCAAACTGTTTGGCAAACGTGAGACCGCTGCCTTCGACAACAAAATCAATATCCTTTTTTTGTTCACGGCCGATGAGAAGATCACGCACAAAACCGCCCACAATATAAATCCCGGTTTTTTCTTTTTTACTTACTTTTTCTATTTGTTTAAATACTTTTTCAATCAAGGTC
Organism: Patescibacteria group bacterium; assembly: GCA_035290705.1. Classification (GTDB taxonomy): domain Bacteria; phylum Patescibacteriota; class Patescibacteriia; order Magasanikbacterales; family GWA2-37-8; genus DATDTU01. The sequence continues at coordinate 10,095 of DATDTU010000074.1, read as the reverse complement.
ATAAATTCCTAAATTCTAATATCTAATTTCTAATATAATGTCAAATGTCCAATGCACATTACAACATTGGACATTTTATCCCGCCGCCAAGCGGGACCTCGCCGTGGCGGTGGTTAGACATTAGGTGAATTAGAAATCAGACCTTTTTTCGACTTCCCATTCTATTCTCCGCCACCTCTTCCGTAATCCAGCCTTCTTTCATCAATTGTTTAAGCGAATTTTCCATTGAAACCATCCCTTCCTTGGACCCAGTTTGGATGACAGATTTGATTTGGCTAATGTTGTTTTCTCGAATGAGGTTGGCAACGGCTGGAGTATTGATGAGAATTTCTCGCGCCGGAACACGTCCTCCGTCTTTTGACGGCAAAAGTTGCTGCGCCACGATGGCACGAAGCGCGGCGGAGAGTTGAATGAGAATTTGTTTTTGTTTCGCTCCATCAAATACATCCACGATACGCTCGATGGCTTCCGCGGCGCTGGAGGTGTGGAGGGTTGAAAATACCAAGTGACCCGTTTCGGCGGCGGTGAGTACCGTCGCGATGGTTTCGGGGTCGCGCATTTCTCCCACAAAAATGACGTTCGGATCTTGGCGTAATACGTACTTCAGAGCGTTGGCAAAAGATTTTGTGTCTGACCCTACCTCACGTTGTTCAATGAGACTTTTTTTATCTTTGAACATGAATTCAATGGGATCTTCGATGGTAATGATGTGCGATTTTCTGCTCTTATTGATTTCTTCAATCATGGAGGCAATGGAAGTGGATTTGCCGCAGCCGGTGGGGCCAGTTACCAAAATCAGCCCATCCAAAAGTTTGGAAAATTCGGTAAGGCCAGGTTCGAAATGTAAATCATCGGGAGAGGGAATCTCGGCCGGAATTAAACGAGCAGTGAGACCGATTTTACCTTCTTGCTGATGCAAATTAATACGGAAGCGCGTGCCATCAAGCTCGTAGCCAAAATCTAATTCTTTTTCTTGATCGTACTTTTCCTGCTGTTCTTTGGAAATCATCCCCCGAATAGCTGTCTCCAGTTCTTTATTCGCAATCGGCTTATTTTCCAATTCTTTTAATTCACCCTCAAGGCGAAGGAGGGGCAGCTCCTCCCCTACTAAATGCAAATCCGAAGCGTCTCGTTTAATGGCTTCTTTGAAGTAGCTTTTGATAGCTAAAGGCATAGGATATACGTTAATAATAACACGTTCATTATACAATAAAGGCTGCCACTTGAATAGTAGTAATGAATGTGATATTCTTTTGAAGTTAAACGGGCTGTAGTTCAGTTGGTAGAACGCACGGTTCGGGACCGTGAGGTCGTGGGTTCAAGTCCCGCCAGCCCGACTAAATGAGGAGAGGATGAATCGAATAACGAATGAGAAAAAACCAAGCGTAGTTTTAATGAAGCAACGGGCTGTAGCGAAGTTGGTATCGCGCCTGGATGGGGTCCAGGAGGTCGCAGGTTCAAGTCCTGTCAGCCCGACGAAAAAAAATACTCTTTATATAAAAGAGTATTTTTGATTTAGGTAATTATGTAGAAACGTAACCAAAGTAGATAGCCACAAAGTTCTTTAACAAATTTACCTGGCGATGGTTGTAGCGGTATTCCATCTCCTTCAAGTATAACGGAAAATTAGATTTTGATACACCCCGGTATTGGTAGAGGCCGTGCTTGGCAAAGCTCCAGAAGCCTTCAATGCCATTGATGTGCGAACGATACTTTTTGCCTCGTCGACCGAACTGGTAGGTGTGGTTGATCCGGTGATGTTTGCCGAATCGTTTGAGCGAATTGTAGCTCTTAAACGAGTCGGTAAAGTAGACGCTGCCTTTCCTGGTTTTGGCCCGGATAATGCCCATTAGCTCGTCGGCGCTCACGGTGTAGACGACCTTCGTGTACACCCGGCCATCACGCTCCAGTAAGCCGAAAACGACTGATTTGTGACCGACCGCTCGGCCCAGCTGGCCTTTTCGACGACCACCGAAGTACGCTTCGTCAATTTCGATCTCGCCGGACAGCTTGGCGCCTTCAAGTTCGCAGATGTGATACAGGAGTTCGCGCAGTTTCCGAAACACTCTTTCCACCGTTCTCAAATTCACCCCCAAGTCCATGCTCAATCTATGGGCAGGGACTTGCTGGTGAAAACCAACGAGGATGGACATTTCTCGCCGCAACATTTTTAAGCCTTTTTGTCGCTTGCACTTATTGCATTTCACATACCCGCGGCGCGTCTTGCAGACCAGGTACGAACCGCAAAAAACGCACTTGCGACCGAGCAAAAATGTCGTCAGACTATATTGTTCCTTCTTTTTTAGCATAACCTAGCGGTATTATACCATGTGCTAGGTTACGATTGTACATAATTACCTTGATTTATTAATACAATATTTTTATCACTCTGGCAACCTCTCCTACCGAGTCCTGAATCTGTAGGAGCCGTTTTCCCACACCACCAGATTAGGCTGCCTCTTTGCTAACACAGACAAAACTTTTTGTTCGTATGGTTTACCAAGATACCAATATTGAGCTTCAACCACGCCATATAATTCTTGTTGCGGCAAATTCTTGGTTGCTAGTACAAGAACTTCTCCGGCATATGGTTCATCTTGAAACAATTCAAAGTAGGCATATACCCTCTGCGGTTCCTTCTTCGCTGCTTCGTATGCGGCGAACTTAGTTACTTCAGCCAAATATGGCTGATTCTTAAGTGGCTCTAAATAGTACCGAAGATAGTACAGAGCCAAACCCGGTTCCTGTTTAATAGCCACGCTCAAGATCTCTTTAGCGTAAGGTTCATTCGCGAATAGTGCCGCGTTTCTAAATATCCCTTCAGTATCCTTTATGACTAAGCGCCTCACCGCTCGTTCGATCATGTCTTTCGCGTACGGTTGATCCGCGTGTCGGTCTGCAACTTGCAAAGCGAGCAGCGGAAATTGATTGGCGGCCCCTAACATGATCCCTCGTATATCTGAACTGCCCGCGTAGATTTCCGGATGCGATAACGCAATACGAACATCATTCTCCGCCAAAAGCAAAAGGACTTCCTTGGCATATGGTACCGTAGGCCAACCCTCCATAGCTCTAAGCGCTTCCGGCGGAGCTTTGGGGGCGGCGGCTAACACAACATCTTTGGCATACGGTTTATCCTTGAACCAATAGAAAGCTTTGTCTAAAAGGCCGGCTGGGTCTTTTTCCAAACCAGCTTTAGTGGCAATCTCGATAACTTTCTCCGCGTACGGCTGTTTTCGATAAAAAAATATTTTATCAGAGGCGAGATATCCAATTTTTAATTCTAAAAATTCTTCCAGACAAAATATCCGTGCCGACTTAAAAAGCAAATCTAGCAAAGGACGTTTCTCATAACCAGAATCCTGATCGCTAGCGAAAAAATAAGCTTCGTTTAAAACTCCAACTGGATTTTTAGCGGCCGAATCGAAAATAATCTCTTCAGCATAGGGCTTGTCAAAATATTTATACCCATACATTACCGCTCTCACTGGATCACCGGAGGCAGCCTCCCGAATAACTTCGTCGGCGTATGGTTCATGAATATATAAATGGGCATAGCGGAGTGCGGCAGCTCCCGGCATCTTTTTTGCCGCGGAGCGTGCTGTTTTCTCCAAAAGTTCTGCCGCATAAGATTCTCTCTGGTACATAGGAAAGTAATAAAAAACCTCTTTCGGATCACTCTCCGCAAGTTTAAACATAGTTTCTTTCGAATACGGCTGTTCTGGACAATAAAAATATAGACTAGTACCGGCGATGGCTAGTATGAACAATATTGGTATTCCTATATATCCAAACCATTTTTTATTAAACTTCATAGTAGTATTTATACAACTATTGATGCGGGAAAGCAAGTAACATACCAGTACGCATTTGCTATAGGAAACAAGCCTTAGGCAAGAAAGACTGTTTGGTATCTTACTTTACTAGTAACGAACAAGGTGTTAGAATTATCACGGACCTGGACACTATCCAGGTTTAATACTATCTGACTCAAGTGGTTTATATGAAAAAACTCTACCTCTTTTATAAAGATTTACTCACCGCCAACAAAAACTGGATCAAACGCATTGCCCAGTGGGCGGGGTTGTGGTTTGCTATTGGCGCCGTGGCCGCGCTTTTGAAGCCGGAGTGGGCGGAGCGATTTCTGAATTTTCTTCAAGAGCTATTCGAAAAAATTCTACCGAGCAGTGACTTTACGTACAGCTTTGCAACGGCGCTGCTTATATTCAAGCAAAATATCCAAGCGTCACTCATCGTGCTCTTCTTCGGAATTATCCTCGGACTCATTCCCCTCATCAGCACGGCTTTTAACTTTTTTATTCTCGGGTTTCTGTTCGCGTATCTCCTTGGCAAAAGCGTCACCAGCGCTTTTATTTTTCTACTTATCATTTTGCCCCATGGTATTTTCGAAATTCCGGCGCTCCTTATTGCTGATGCCTTTGGTATCCGGCTCGGATGGTTTTGGAAAATAAAAGACCCTACTAAAACAAAAGGGCAAAAACTCCTGCTCGCTTTAAAACAAAACTTCCAACTAGTACCGCCGCTCTTGATCCTTCTCATTATCGCGGCACTCATAGAGATATTTGTGAGCGGAAAAATAGCTCAGTGGTTCGCGCCGGTATTAACAGTATTTAGGTAGAGAAAAGTAATCTCAACTCTATGGACAACAAAAAAACACCAGCGGACAAAGAAAAGCTGCGTCGTCGTCTACAATATCGCCGTCGCCTGGAAAGACCGGAAGAAGCTCCGTTAACTCCCCACGGAGCCACGAGCATCCAAGATATTTTTCATACAAGCACCTCGACCATTAGTACCGTAACTGGCAATCGAAAAGGGAGTGCCATAGAGAGCAAACATACAAATAGCATCAATGACCTGCTCCGCAAAACTCGCCCTCCCGCTTCATCTCCACCTACTCCCCCGCCTATTGATTGGCCGGAGGAGTCACAATAAAAAAGGACTAGCGTAAAAGCTAGTCCTCATTTTTTGTTGGATACTTCTCTGCTCTCTTTTTCTTCACTAGGAGAAATACAATGATAAGAGCGCTATAATTGAGCAGGATAAACCACCACTCGCCCCAAGAAAAACCGTTAAACCGGATGTCAGAAAGGGGCCACAAGAATGGCGTGGGATAGAATTTGTAGGAGTGGGTGGGGATATCACAAAAGATGTGCAAAAGCCAGGCGAGCATTTCCCATGGAACGCGCGTCGCTTTGCCCCGGTATCTGGCGCGGAGACGTTGTACCGTGTAGATGGCGCCAAAGACCAAAATAAATATAACCAGACTGTGACTCAGTTGATATAGAAAAGGAGTTAGTTCGAAAACTCCTTGGGTACTCCGTACCGCCGGTTCAACTTCGCGCGGGTCAAAGGAAGCGCCACTGCCAAATAGTTTCTGCCACAAGGTCCACCAAAAAATGATAGCGAACGCGAAGACGTCCGGGAACACGCCCCACCAGGCCGCGAGCCAGGGGTTGAATCGGCGTTCTTTTTTCTTTTTGTTAGCGGCTTGAGCCAAGACACTGGACCAGAGGCCGTGGGAGAAGACATCCATATAGTATGTGCGAAATGCGAAAGCTGCGACCCATTCGACTCCGCTCAGGGTCGCCTTGAGCAAGGTCGAAAAGGCGAAAGTGCGAAAAGTGAATTGAGCGAGCCCTCATCTCTTTCTTCTCCCGCCGGGAGAAGAGGTTGTAACCCTCTCCCCGCGGGAGAGGGCAGGGTGAGGGATCGTTTACGTCCGTTTCCGCAAAATCCACTTAGTTAACTCCAACACCGGCACCACCGTAAACGCTGCGATGATGATAAGCGCCCAATCCTGCCACGGGAGACCGAACGTGGTGAATGGTTTTTGTAGGAACGGAACGTAGATGATTAACGCGAGGAGAACCAATTCCCACAGTATCGCGCGATTGAGCCATTTGTTGGCGAAGGGTTTTTTCGCGACTGATTGGCGGTCGGAACGGAAATTGTACGCTTTAAAGAATTGGATAAGCACGAGCGACACAAAAACCATAGTCATTGTTTCCGCGAGGGTACGGTGCGTGCTCCGTGCCCACATAAACAGGGACAAGTTAACAATGGTGGACCAGAGACCACCTACGAGCATGAGGGCAATGACGGAACGAGAGAAGATGCCATCGCCGTGCCGGCGCGGTGGGTGCTGCATTACGTCAGTATCTGGTGGGTCAACGGCTAGCGCCAAGGCAGGGAGGCCATCGGTCGCGAGGTTTACGTAGAGAATTTGAACAGCAGTGAGGGGCAGCGGCAAACCAAGAAGCGTGCTCCCGATCATGAGACCAATCTCTCCGATATTAGACGATAGGAGGTACATCAAATATTTTTTGATATTGCCAAAAATGATTCTCCCTTCCTCTACCGCGGCAACGATGGAGGCAAAGTTGTCATCGGTGAGGGTCATGGAGGCGGCTTCCTTGGTAACATCGGTGCCGGTAATACCCATGGCAATGCCGATATCGGCTTTTTTGAGCGCCGGCGCGTCATTCACCCCGTCCCCGGTCATCGCGACGATATGTTTGTGCTTCTGTAAAGCAGCAACGACACGAAGTTTGTGTGCTGGGGACACTCGGGCAAAGACATCCGCTTCCTCGATTTTTTGATCAAGCTCTTCGTCGCTCATGGCTTCGAGTTCTGGTCCAGTAATGATGATTGGTTGTCCGACCAGCAGGTTCAGTTCCCGAGCAATGGCAGTAGCGGTGAGCGGATGATCGCCGGTGATCATCATAATTTTAATTCCCGCATCTTTACACGTTTGAATCGCCGCTTTAGCTTCCGCGCGCGGTGGATCAATCATACCCACCATGCCGAGAAAAACCATATCCTTTTCGGCGCTTTCGAGGGTCGCTCCTGGTTTATACGCTACCGCCAAAACGCGCAGAGCTTGTTCGGCCATGTCTTGCGTTGTCTTCAATAATTTTTGACGCATTTCCGGCTCAAGCGGAACGGGTCCAGTCGCGTCGGTTAAAAAATGGCTACAAGAGTTTAAAATAACTTCGGCGGCGCCTTTGCTGTAGGCTACCACTCCCCTCTCGCTTTGGTGCAGAGTTGTCATGCGCTTAGTCTCGGAGCTAAAGGGAATTTCCGCGATACGCTTATTTTGTTCGTCGAGGAATTCTTTGTTAATTCCGGCTTTTGCCGCCACCACGATAAGAGCGCCTTCGGTAGGATCGCCTTTAATATCCCATTGTCCTTCTACTTGGATACTTCTCGCGTCGGAGCAGAGTACGCCACCGCGTAAAAATTCCATGAGTACTCCCTGCGCGGCAATCGGGTTGCCATTCAATAAAAATTCTCCTTTTGGTTCATAGCCGCTTCCCGTTACATCAAGCAATCCTCGCCCGTCAGCGTAGATCTTACGCACGGTCATTTCGTCTTTGGTGAGCGTGCCGGTTTTGTCGGAACAAATAACAGTGGTGCTACCTAGTGTTTCTACCGCGGGCAGACGACGAACGAGCGCGTGGCGTTTAACCATGCGCTGGACGCCGATGGCGAGAGAAATGGTTACGACAGCAGGGAGCGCTTCGGGGACAACAGCGACAGCAAGGGCGACACCGAAGATAAACATGTCGAGGAGCGGTTGGCCGCGCCAAAGCCCCAGCGCGACAATGAGCACAATGATGACAAACGCCGCTTTGGCGAGCGACTTTCCCACCTTGTCTAAATTTTTTTGTAGAGGTGTCTCTGCAGTTTCCACGTCTTGGAGCATGCCGGCGATCTTTCCAAATTCCGTTTGCATTCCGGTGCCGACAATAATAGCGCGCCCGCGGCCATAGGTGGCGCTCGTGCCGGCGTAGACGATATTTTTGCGGTCGCCAAGAGGTAAATCAGGCGCGGTAAAGGTGTCGGTCTTTTTTTCCACGGCGACGGATTCGCCCGTGAGCGCCGCTTCTTCGATTTTTAAATTAACGACTTCGAGGAGCCTCGCGTCGGCCGGGATGCGATCGCCGGTAGTGATGATAATAACATCCCCGGGGACAAGTTCCATGGCTGGTACTTCCATCTCTTTCCCGTCGCGTAAAACCAACGCCGTTGGCGCGGCCATCTGGCGCAAAGCTTCGATCGCTCGCTCGGCGCGGTATTCTTGTATAAAGCCTAGGATCACGGCAAACAAAACGATTACCGCGATAGCAATAGCTTCGGTGATATGGCCCAGTACTCCGGAAAGGACGCTCGCGAGCAGAAGAATAATAACCAAAACGTTTTTGAATTGACCAAGCAGTAATTTCCACGGCGAAACCGGCGGCGCGGATTGCAGTTCGTTTTTTCCGTACTGGGTAAGGCGCCGGCTCACTTCAGCCGTGGAGAGTCCGGTTCCTGAATTGGTATTTAGTTCGGAAATGACTTGTTCGATAGAAAGGGTATGCCAAAGATGGGACATAGCGGAAATAATATAATACTAATAATGCTAATGTATGCAAATTATACTAATGCCAACTGGTGATTCGTTACATTAGCATACATTCGTATTATTGGTATTTTACTAGACCTCAATCATGGTATGATCCCCAACGATGAGCCGGTGCGTTTTTTCTTTTCCGTTGGTTAATACTTTCGCCGACTCGCCCACGATACTGTCGACCACGCTAATGGGGGCGTCGATAACGCACTGCCCCAGAACAATTGAATCTTTTATGGTCGCCTGTTTGACAATACTCCCCTTTCCGATAGTAACGTACGGCCCAATGGTACAATTTTCTAAAATACAACCCTCCCCGACCATGACTGGTCCGCGCAACGTTACATTCGGCCCGACCACGGTCCCGTGCCCCAGAGCAACGTTACCCTCGATGACAAGATCCGGGTGTGTTTTAGCTTTATTCACGAACTGTTCAGTGTCGAGCTCATTGAGGAGCAGCCGATTGGCGATAATGAGATCTTCCGGTTTGCCCGTATCTTTCCACCAGCCGGTAACCTCTTTCCACCCGACGGCAAAATGATTTTTTAAAAAATAGGAGTGGATATCGGAAATTTCATATTCTCCGCGCGCGCTTTTTTTGATATGTTTAAAAGCCTCAAAAAAAACTTTTGGCCCGTAGAGATAGATGCCGGTAACGGCAAAATGATTTGGCGGATTGGTTGGCTTTTCTTGTACGTCAACTAAATTTTTTTCCTCGTCAAAAATCGGTACTCCAAAACGCTCGGGATCTTTTACCTCGGCAAACGCCAACACGCAGCTGTACCCGCTGGTTTCAAATTCTTGCAGGAGTGGCTTAAGACTGCCTAAGACAATATTATCGGAGAGATAAAACATGAAGGGATCATTGCCGATGAATTTTTTGGCGCATTGAACCACGTGCGCGACGCCTTGCGGACCGCCCTCTTGCTCAAAGTACTGAATGGTAACGCCCCACCGGCTGCCATCACCCACTACTTTTTGCAGTTCTGTTTCGCCCGGGTTGATATTGATGAAAATTTCGTTAATTCCCGCCTCGACTACTTTTTGAATAGCGTGAAAAATCATCGGCTGGTTGGCAAGCGGGATGAGGTGTTTGTTGAGGGTGGTGGTGATGGGGCGCAGGCGCGTAGCGCGGCCACCGCCGGTGAGGATTGCTTTTTTGATCATATTTTTGATTTACGGATATACGAATCCGCCAGCTGGCGGACGGAGCTACGGATACAATTTGTCATTGCGAGGAGGCCTCGACAGCCGACCTGGCTTCGCCGTAGCGGCTACGCCAAGGCGAGCGAAGCAATCCCCCAGATTTAGAGGAACTTGCCCATTATAACACCTCAGCCTTGACAAAGGCAAGGAAAGACGCTAGAATAAGCTGTTATTGTTCTTTATATGTTAGAATACCTTTAAGCTTTCTGTCGCTTTAGTTGCCGTAAAAGTACGGTAACTTAAAAGGCAGAAAGCGAAAACAAGACACCGAGTCCCTTGAAAGGAGACCGAATATGCAGTGGAAAAAGATCGGTTTGCACGAAGGCACCCCCGTCGCCGGCGACAAGAGCGTGCCGCCGACGCGCTGGTGGAACCACGTGTGGCTCGTCTTCTTCGGCTGGAAGATGATCGTCACCTTCCGCGTGCCGAAGGAGGTCGCCGCGAAGGGCTACTTCGTGGGCTTCACCCCCCCC
>DATDTU010000073.1:0-3741 GCA_035290705.1 Patescibacteria group bacterium | reverse complement strand
CGTATGTCGCCATGTCAACGTCGAATGGTGTGAGCACAGCCGCATTGCCAGCCCCGCTCGCTCCCGCGAATGTATCGGCGAGTCAGGCCACCGCTACCTCGCTCAAAGTTTCTTGGACCGATAACGCCACTGACGAGACTGGATTTTTGATCGCCAAGTCAACTGATAGTCTTAACTTTGACGCGCCCATTACGGTTGGCGCGAGTAGCGTGCTCGGTGGCGTTAACACTGGGGCAGTCAGTTATACGTTCACTAATCTTACCCCCAATACTACGTACTGGTTTAAAGTCGCTTCGCAAAATGCCACCGGCCTTTCGGCGTACGTACTTGGTCTCAATGGATCCGCCACTCTCGCGCTCACGCCCCAGCTTTCAAACGCGAGCGCGTCCGCTGAAAGCAAGAGTCGTGTGGCGGTGTCGTGGCAAGGGACAGCCGCCCAATACTTGGTTACTAACGTGACCAACGGCACTAATTCTGGTTGGCAAACGGCTACCTCCTATGCGTTTGCTGGTTTGACTTGCGGCACCACATATACGTTTGAAATTGTGGGTAAAGACGCGCAGGGGACGCTCACCGCGCCCATTACGGTTTCGTCTGCCACGCAAGCCTGCGCGGATCTTCCACTTGTTCCCCCACTTGCACCAGCGCTCTGCCCCACACTCGCTCCAAACAACCTTATTAAAGTGACGGGAGCGCCGGCGATTTACGCGCTTGATAGCTCCTTACGTTATCGTTATTTCGCCGATGGGGATGTGTTCAAAAGTTGGAACATGGATGATGGCTACAGTGGTAAATATATTTCCGTTACCCCAGCGTGTTTTAACAACCTCTCGGCCCCAGCCGCTCCGCCGTTTCACGTGTTCTACCGTCCTGGGTCTTTTGTGGTGCGCTCGGCTATCGATGCTAAGCAACTGTATGTAGTACAGCCAGGGCGTGTGCTTGCTCCTATCACCAAAGCCGCCGCTGACGCTCTCTACGGCACTGCCGCCCCTAAGATTATTGGATTGTCGGAATGGCCATATTATACTAAAAACGGCAGCGCCATCAGTGGCGCGGTGCCCCATCCGGGAATGGTGGTGAAGGTGAGTGGTACAATCTGGTACATCACCACCAATTTGGAACGGCGCGAAGTGAGCGGGGAAGGGATGTCACTCAACCGATTTAAGCAAAGTTTTGTTCGGACGGTGCCTGCCTCTTCGGTAGCGAATTATCCTATTGGTATGTCTATAGTGGACTACGAGAGCGCCTTGTCCGACCGGTTAGGTCAGTAAAAAAATATCCAAAAAGGATGCTGTTCAGGGCATCCTTTTTATTATTGCCTTTATCGAGGTTATTTGTTAGAATGGAACCACGAATATTGCGACACGAATTATCACTAATAGTGAAAAATATATGCTTGCACGAATGCTTTCTACCGAAACGGTAGGGAAAGTAGGAGAGGAAGTTTTGCTTAAAGGATGGATACACGCCCGCCGGAACATGGGTAAGATTGTGTTTTTGGATGTGCGGGATAGAGGAGGAATTGTTCAGGTTGTGGGAGTGCCGAGTGAGCTTGATGAAGCCTCGCAAGAGAAATTGAAAGAGGTGCGACCGGAATGGGTGATTGAAGTAAGGGGAGTTGTCCAAGAACGCGGAAAGAAACAACAAAATCCCGACATGCCGACCGGCATGGTGGAAGTTTTGATGAAAGAATTAAAAGTTTTGAATACCGCGGAGACGCCGCCGTTTGAGGTGGATAAGGATACGAAAAATATTAATGAGGAGTTACGGTTGAAGTATCGGTATTTGGATTTGAGGAGTGAGCGAATGCAAAAGAATATTCGTCTGCGGGATAAGATTATTTCTTTCTTCCGTAATTACATGCATAAGAATGATTTTGTGGAAATTGAAACACCGATTCTTATGAAGGGGACACCAGAAGGTTCGCGCGAGTACATTGTTCCGTCTCGATTGCATGATGGTAAGTTTTACGTTTTGCCGCAATCACCACAACAATTTAAACAGCTATCGATGGTCGCCGGGTTTGAGCGGTATTTTCAAATCGCTCGTTGTTTTCGTGATGAAGACCAACGTGGTGACCGACAACCAGAATTTACGCAACTTGATTTTGAGATGTCGTTTGTGGCCCAAGAGGATGTTTTGCGGTATACCGAGGCTATGTTTATAGAGATGATTCAGCAAATGTTTCCAGAAAAGAAAATTACGAGCACCCCGTTCCCTCGCTTGACGTACGCTGAGTCCATGGATAAATACGGAGGAGATAAACCTGATTTACGCAAGGATAAAAATGATCCGAACGAGTTGGCTTTTGCATGGATTTTGGATTTTCCAATGTTTGAAAAGGATGAAGAGGGGAACATCGCGGCAAAACATCACCCGTTTTGCTCGGTGAAAGAAGAGGATAAAGAAAAATTTATGCGTGGCGACGATATTATGTCTGTTCGTGCTAATGCGTATGATTTGGTTTTGAACGGGTACGAATTGTCTTCTGGCAGTATTCGTATCCACGAGCGCGAATTGCAGAAACGGATTTTTGATTTACTCCAAATCAGCGAGGAGGAACAGCAGTCACGGTTTGGACATATGCTTGAGGCGTTTACGTTTGGCGCGCCACCACACGGTGGGTTTGCTCCAGGCATTGATCGTATTGTGATGCTCATGGCAGGGGAGCCGAATATTCGTGAGGTGATCGCGTTCCCAAAGACGGGCGACGCGAGAGATTTAATGATGGGGGCGCCGAGCGAGATGCCGGAGAAGGCACTTGATGAGGTACATATACAATTGAAGAAGGGTGCTAAGTCATAGGTATGACCAAGGAGATTCAGCTTGAAAAATTCCAAGGCCCTCTCGACCTCTTGCTCCAGCTCATTGAACAGGATGAATTGAACATTACCGAAATTTCGCTTTCGAACGTTACCGAACAGTTTTTTGACTATCTTAATAAGCTGGAGGAAAGCCGGTCGGAGGAACTCGCGGATTTTTTGGTTATTGCCACAAAACTGGTATACTTAAAGTCCAAACATTTGTTGCCCTACTTGTATCCGGAAGCGGATGAGGGGCCGAGCTTAGCTGATCAGTTGAAATTATATAAACGGTACGCGGACGCGAGTAAGGTGGTGGAGGAAAGGTGGCTTGAAAATAGAATAGCGTATGGTCGGGTGGAGCCGCCGACGCCGGTAGAAGGGTTTGTTTTGCCAGCGAACGCCCGTAGTGATGATTTGCGACAATCCTTTTTGTTCCTGCTCAAACGTTTGAAACCACCGGCAGTTCTACAAGAAGTTACAATTGACCGGTCGGTATCGGTGAAGCAAAAGATTGAGTCGATTTATAACGCGGTGAAGGAGTGGAAGAGGTTGAGTTTTAAAGAATTACTGAGTAACGCCGAGAGTAAGACGGAAGTGATTGTGAGTTTTCTGGCATTGCTTGAACTGTTGAAGCAGGAGAAAGTGATGATCAGTCAATCGGAAGCGTTTGAGGATATGGTGATAAAGAAAATTTGATGCCGTTTGTAGAATTCGTAGCGAATACCCCCTCCTCTCGTTCGAGAGCCTGCTTTCGAGCCGTGAGCGGCCTCAAGCCGTCGAACGGAGGGCTCCCCACTCGGCCATGAGCTCGCGGCCGAATGGTCAGAGCCTGAACGGCCGTCCTCCCCCTACTGTAGGGGGAGGGAATTGAACAGTGGAACGCCGATCATCGTTTACTCTCTCCCCTACATTAGGGGAGAGATACAGAGAGGGGTAT
>DATDTU010000072.1:0-9714 GCA_035290705.1 Patescibacteria group bacterium | reverse complement strand
TAGCGGAGGCGGATTCTTGGCTGTACATCTTCATCCCCACCGCCTGCGCCGCCTTCGACAATTCTTCCGACGTCTTCTTAATCGCCTCCACATCATCTTTATCCTTCACTTCCTTCACCTTCGCGAGCGCCTCATTCACCGCTTTCTTCTCGTCGTCAGTGATAGCGATCTTTTTCTCTTCGACATCCTTCATCATTTTCTCCGTGGTATATACCATCGTATCCGCAATGTTGCGCGCTTCCATGAGTTCCTGTTTTTTCTTATCTTCCTCCGCGTGCGCTTCCGCATCCTTCTTCATCTTTTCAACTTCTTCCTTGGATAGTCCGGTGGAAGATTCGATACGGATTGATTGCTCTTTATTGGTGCCTTTGTCCTTCGCCTTTACATGCAGGATGCCGTTCGCGTCAATATCAAACGAAACCTCGATCTGAGGTACACCGCGCGGAGCCGGTGGAAGACCAGTCAAATCAAACTGGCCAAGCAGTTTGTTGTCCGCGAACATAGGCCGTTCGCCTTGAGCAACACGGATGGAAACTGCCGGCTGGTTGTCTGCGGCTGTAGAAAATACTTGTGACTTGCTGGTTGGGATGGTGGTATTGCGATCAATCAATTTCGTAAACACGCTCCCCATTGTTTCAATACCGAGCGACAACGGCGTTACATCAAGCAGCAGCACGTCTTTCACGTCCCCACGCAGTACGCCGCCTTGCACCGCCGCGCCAACCGCGACGACCTCGTCCGGATTCACGCTAATGTTTGGTTTCTTGTTGAAAAATTTCTCCACCGTCTGCAACACCAGCGGCATGCGGGTCATTCCACCCACCATCACCACTTCATTCATATCATTCGCGCCAAGCTTAGCGTCCTCCAAAGCCTTGCGCACCGGACCAAGCGTTTTGTCCACCAATTCTCCGACCAGCTCTTCGAGCTTAGCGCGCGTTAGTTTCATCACCAAGTGCTTCGGCCCGGTCGCGTCCGACGTAATAAACGGCTGATTGATTTCCGTATCCTGCGCGGTTGAAAGTTCGATCTTCGCTTTCTCCGCTGCTTCTTTAATGCGCTGGAGCGCCAAATTGTCTTTGCCCAAATCAATCCCCTCTTGCTTTTTGAATTCATCAATAATCCAGCGGATCAGAATCTGATCAAAGTCATCGCCACCCAAATGCGTATCGCCATTAGTAGCAAGTACGTGTACTGAATCCTCTTCAACTTCGAGTACAGACACATCAAACGTACCGCCACCAAGATCGTACACAACAATTTTTTCTGATTTCTTTTTATCAAACCCATACGCGAGCGCCGCGGCTGTAGGCTCGTTGATAATACGCAACACATTTAACCCAGCAATTTCACCCGCGTTCTTCGTCGCCTGCCGTTGAGCATCATCAAAATACGCCGGCACGGTAATCACCGCTTCAGTAATTTTTTCTCCCAATCGCTCTTCCGCGTCCGCCTTGAGCTTCTGTAGAATCATCGCCGAAATTTCTTCTGGTGTGTACTCCTTATCCCCCATTTTGACTTTTACCCCCTTGCCCGCCGAAGCTTCAGCGGAGGCGGGGCCGTTAGATTGCACGATTTTATATGGCATGAGTTTAAGATCACGCTGAACTTCCGTATCATCCCACTTGCGCCCGATCAAACGTTTAATCGAGAACAACGTATTCTCCGGGTTGGTCACCGCCTGCCGCTTAGCAAGCTGACCAATGAGACGCTCACCGCTTTTGCTCATCGCCACCATACTCGGCGTGGTTCGCGCCCCTTCCTTATTTTCCAACACTTTCGGCTGACCACCTTCGATGATGGCCATGCAACTGTTTGTGGTACCTAAGTCAATGCCTAATACTTTGCTCATAGTTTTGAATATTGAATTATGAATGAAATTATAAAATTTTCACCAAATCAATCGCTCTATCTTTATAGCCAACCCGTTTATAAAACTCATATGCGTTTTTATTGGGCGCAAGCACTCCAATCGTCAATACCTCACAACCTTTATTTTTGAAATGCAATTCAATCGCCTCAATTAATTGTTTGCCCACACCTTTTTTCCGATATTCCTCGGTGATATATAAATCAGTCACTCGAGCGTATACTCTTTCTCCTTCCTCAAGTACACTAGTCCGACTTTGCGGATGCATCACACCCAAAATCATTCCAACTACCTCTCCCCGATTTTCCGCCAGCAACACTACCCCGTCTTCTTTTTGAGTTTTTTCAATACACAGTCGAGTATATTCTCTTCCCTTATCAGCAAACGGCCGCATAAAAGACAAATCGTCAATGCCGACTAAATACTCCTCAAAATCGTTCATTAATCGTTCAATATGCTCCAAATCTTTTGGCTGATATTCACGAATTTGTATTGCCATAACAATAAAATTTTGCTCCCACGCGATGGGCTGAAAATATTCAGCCCCTACTTAGTAAACTTAGCAAACTTAGCTACCCTCCTCTTCATCCCCCATCGCCACTTCAATCACCTCTCCCGTCTCTTCATGTATAATCGGCATCGGATGTCTTTCCGTGTCTATAATTGCTTCGTTTAAAAAAACTTCCACAAAACGAAATCGATCATCAATAGTGTCACGCCCTACCACCTTGTCCTTTTCCCGCAAACTTTGGGTATTAATAATATAATTTCCTGCTTCATCTATTTTAATCGTAGCAATCTCTTCTTTGGCGCCTTTGTTCATGTGAACAGTACAAATGCCATTTTTATACGTAGCATTGACTTTTCCCTCCCATTGCCCGTTAATGAATTCTTCCAATTCCATCCCTTCTTTATGTACGTCAAACTTTTTTTCCTCCTCAACAGTTGTTGCACCGCTTTCAAGCTGCGCCTTGAGATACGCCGCTTCTTGCGCTAGCCTACCCATCTGCTTTGTGTGCTCGTTCTTTTTTGCTTTCTTTCCTTCATGGCGCACTGCCTGAGCGACACCAACTTCTGCGCTCGTATCTTCCTCGGCCTGTACTACTTTAGTCTTATCAAAACCCTGCTCCAAACCCGTGAGGATTCCTAAACCTATCAGACCTTTCTTGAACCAACCGGGTTTTCCTTCACCAAACATATGGGTAACATTAATATTTTAATTTCGACGCCATGTTTTTGTGCCAGGGCGAATATTAATTCGCTCCTACACCGACGGGCTGAAAATATTCAGCCCTTACAATAAATATTTCTTTATTTTCCCCCCACAGCGGAACCCCGCCCTGTCTGCCGATAGGCAGGCTCGCGGCGGTGGCTTTATCTATCTCCATTCTCTTTCTTCACCACCTTCACACTCACCTTCTTCGCCGACGCCTGTTGCATCTTGGGCGCCGTAATCTTCAACATCCCATTCTCAAACTCCGCGCTGACTTTATCCTCGGATACCGGAGCCGGCAGAGCCACTTGGCGATAGAACGAACCACTCCGCATCTCTTTGCGATAATAATTCTTATCTTCTACTTCATGCTCCTTTTTGCTTTGACCCTTGATAGTAAGAACCCCTTTCTCCACGCTGACCTCAACATCTTTAGGATCAACGCCCGCAAGCGGAGTTTCCACGACGACCGCCGTATCAGTCTCATACATATTTATAGCCGGGACAAACATTTGCATTTGCCCATTACCCATCATCGCTGGCAAGCGATTGAACACCTCATCAAAGTCACCAAATGGATCCATCATTGGCGACCACCGGATTAGTGACATATAGTTACTCCTTCCGCAAAGGATGGTCGAAAGACTGATCCTTGCTGTTTAAGAATAATCTTAACGATACACGATACACATAATACGATACAATTCGCTTGTGTATCGTTTTACGTGTATCGTGTATCATAAGGAACTACACTTAACGACAAAAATTATTTTGCAATTATCACCTTTGCCACTTTAATCACCCGCTCACCCATCTTATACCCTCCCTCTACTTCTCTGACGATTTCACCAGGGTCTTTTCCATCAATCACCTCTTCCCCTGCCGCCTCGTGCAACTTCGGATCAAACTGTTCCCCAACTGTCTTAATCTCCTCAACCTTGTGCGCCTTTAACACATCTCCAAACTGCTTCATAATGTATTTTATTCCAGTCACCCAACCGCCTTGATCATTGTTCATTTTTACTTGTTCATTATTAAACGCCTTTTTAAAGTTGTCATAAATAGGAAGAAAATCTTGAACTACCTGTAACTCACTCATCTGCGCCCACTCCGCTCGCTTCTCATTAATCTCTTTCTGCAAATTTTTGTAATCCGCGAGCGCTCGTTGCCAGCCTTGTTTGTATTCATCTAACTCACTTACCGCACCGCCTTTTTTCTTTTTAAACTGGTGAACCATTGCGAGAACTCCTTTTTCCACGTCATCTCTCTCCAAAATTTCATCAGGCATAAGCCACAGATATTCCGTTGCCTCAGTTGTTTGTAATTTCACAGCGTCCTCTGGGTCATCGGTTCTTACAAGATGCTCGAGAGAAATAATATGACGATCCTTTTTATAATCTTCGGAAAAAATAAATTCTTTTGCCATTAAAAACTCTGGTTCTTTTATAGAAATACCTACCTCCTCCTTAATCTCTCGCTGCAATGCTGTAACGATGCTCTCTCCCCATTCAATATGCCCCCCGGGTATGACCATCTTATTTTGCCATTTTGGAGAACGGATGAGCAAAATCTTGCCTGCCTGATTTACTATGAGTGCTCCAACGGTGACTTTGGGCATTTGCTTATCAATTTTCTGTTCCTCATTCATACCAACAATATAACAATTGAACAATCGAGCAATTGAACTTTACTTAAATCAAGGGGATTGCTACCGTCTCGACTCCGCTCGAGGTAGCCTTGAGCGGGAATCGAAAGGCTACGCCTCGTGCGAACTTGGCTCGCAATGACGCGCTAGATAAGTTCCTTCGCCTTCTTCATGAGCCCCCACGTATGCTTATAATCCATCCTCTGCGGCCCAAACAGTGCGAGCAATGATTCATCCTTCTTACCAAACCGCACCGATAACACCGACAACATCTCACCAAACGGATGCTCATCCCCCACAAAAAACTGTGGTTCATTTTCAACCTCATCAAAAAATTCCGGCAGATACTCTTCGCATTGGTCAAACACTTGCGACACATTAATCACCAATCCATGATCCAAAAAATCCGGCTTCTGGAACAAATTCGATAGTCCCGTATAGTACACCTTTTCCGGAGAAAAAGCTATTAGCACCATCTGGTCCGAGAGCTCCACCAGCGCTTTCGCGATATTCTTTCGCGCAGTTTCATAATCACCCATCGCCCCAAACGCGCGCTCGAGCTGTCCCAATTCTTGTTTTAGCGCCTTCACTTCCGTCCAATCAATCTGCTGTAAATAAAAACGATACCCCGCGGCCGTGGGAATACGCCCGGCTGAGGTATGGGGATGAGTCAAAAAATGCTCTTCTTCCAGCGCGCGCAGATCATTGCGCACCGTAGCTTCGCTCCAATCAAGCCCAGCCTTTTCTACCAAAAATCTCGACCCCACTGGCTCGGCGGTCGCGATATAGTTTTCGATGACGAGTTTAAGCAATTGCTCTTGTCGTGTTTCCATAGTATTATCACTCTATACTTCTGAGTGATAAGATACCACCCCCTCGTACCCCATGTCAAGCAGAAAGTTATACACAACAAAAAACCCTAAGTCTCAAAATGCTTAGGGCTTAGAACTTAGTACGTATTGCCTTCAATGTGTTTTCTCCGCAATCTGCGATATCTCACTTAGGAGTACATTCTCCACATAAATCCCCCGCGCGTAAAAAATCCGCTCGAGCTCGTTCTTCAATTCCATTTCTACCTCATCGCGCTTCGGCCCAATGATATCCTGATAATCAAACTTACTAAATACCATTCTGATACGACTGCGAATAGTGGGTCGAACAATCTTAGCCACAAAATCTTCACCGACAGTTTGCCAAATAGAAGGAACTTGGTGGATATCAAGACGAAGCAAAATGGTACCCTCTACTCCTACCCGTTTTCCGTCTTTTGTCATCGCCGCGATGGGAATATCCCCCAGCGCTCGTTCATGCTCGGCGTTAAACTGGCGTGAAATGCTGTACTCCAACGTCTGTACATTAAACAGCTTTGCCTTCTGCCAAAAAGGAATTTTGAGATGCAACCCCGGCGTCAACACTTTCCGGAGCACTCCCCTGCCCAAGTCATACACGCACGCAACGTAGCCCGGCGGAACGTAAATAAAGAGTCCTTTGAGGACATCATCAACCACGAATGAATACATTAATTTGTCGAGGGAGTCCGAAGCCATAGTGCAAGTAATCAATAAATCAAGAAAACAAGAAATCAATTCACTTTGATTTTTTGTTTTTTTGATTTTTCAATGGTGTACCACTTCTTTTGGCTTAACCTTCTCCGAAAACAACAAAAATCTCAGCAACCCGATTATATCCGAAAAGATGATCGTTGTCAAAATAAACAGTGACTTTACCATCGGTAAATACCAGAGCACCGCGAAAGTGAGAGCGGGAAAAGCGAAGAGGTACGTCATCTGCGATTTGTCCCAAGAAGGCCGCCTTCGGTTCTCCACGAAAATAGACACAAACAAATACACCGCTACAATTCCCGCCCACACCGCGTCATGTCGCTTGCCAATCTCAAACCCGTAAAAATTCGTATTAATTTTGCCTGGAAAATCTACCACCGTTGGATAGAGCGTCCGGGCAATGCGTTCTCCGGTAATTCCCTGAATAAATACTTGATAGAGCACGATAAGCACCAAGAGCTGAATGCCAAGCATCAGCACTTTTGCCCAAGGCGAAATGTGATACTTGCGCATAATGTTTCTCGCCGCCTCCCGCTGCGCCACCGCGTCATTCTTAAAAACTTTAATGGCTGTCTCGGCCTCAGCGAGCGCTTTTTGCCGTTGCATGTTGTTATATTCCGAAATCAAGGTAAGGGGGAGAAGAAATACACGTAAAAAAACAGTGAGCCAAATCACGGCCCACCCCAAATTTTTATCGGCAATCGTGTTATATATCCAAATCAGCGCGTTAAACAGCGGCTGATAGAGCAGCGTAAACCACAGAGTAGTTTGCATAGTTAGGGATAGTCTAGCAAATAATAGCAGTTAAAACAAGCAGTTGTCATTGCGAGGAGGAATTCGCATGACGAAGAAGCAATCCCCCTGCTAAACCAGGAATTAAGTTCGTGGTAAACCAATGGGATTGCTTCGTCAGCCGATGCGAATCGGCTTCCTCGCAACGACAATCACCCTTCCCTTTCCAACAAATCCCACAGATGCCGCGCCACATTGTTTGGCTTGCCGTAGAGCGGATAATGGTGGAGATTGATAAATGGCATTCCGTTACACTCAATGATTCCCCACTTCTGCTCCTCTGGCGATTGCGTCGGGTCGGCGATAATAAAATCAAAACCCAGGAGCGGGTCATTCACCACCCCCGCGGCCCGCTCAAGGGTCGCTTTAATTTCCGGATGCGTCTCCTCGGTAATTTCATAACTCGTTCCTCCGTACGCCACTCCAATCTTTTCACTGAGGTCAACAACTTTCCCCGTCGGTAAAATCGTCTCTAACCTAAAACCTTGCCGCGCCAAAAATTCTGTCAGACTCGGCGAAATCACCACTTCCCCCACTCGCTCAGGGCGAGCAGCGTTTTTCAGAAAAATTAATTCCCGAATAGTATGTATTCCATCTCCAGTAACGCGCGGCGGATCGCCACCCAAGACCCCCACTACCTTACCTCCGATGACGGTACCGCGGAATACTCCACCCACCAAATGTTCCTCCATAATAACCCAATGACACAACTCCTTGGCTCGTTCAAAAGCTTGAGTTAATTGTTCCTCAGTAAAAATAAAAGTAGTAGTATGCCGCCCGCGCGAGCCCAATCGCGGCTTAACGATAACCGGCTTTTCAATTTCCCTAAAATGTTTTACCAGCGGCTGGTAACTCGTGAACACTCCTCCGCGCGCGACCGGAATCTCCGCCTCAATAAATTTCCTCTTCAGAGCGCCCTTGTCATCCATCCAATAAATCGCGTCGCCTCGGTAATTCTGTGGCCGCGGCAAACTGGTAAAATATATTTTTTTGTTTCCCACCACCGCTTTATAAAAATCCACTTCCTTGTTAAGAATGCGCAAATTCTCCATCTGTATTCCGCGCCGGAGCGCCTCCTCCCAAAATACTTTGGTACGGATGATCGTGGCTCGATCAAAATCACTATCGAACTTGGCAATCCGCAAAATTCGAAGCAGCCCAATAAATAACAAAAACAGCTTATCGAAAAGCTGATCAATATATCTGCCGACAGGGTTGTGGAGAACCCAGCGGTTAAACGGGGTCATGACCACAATCCCGGATTCACTAAGCCACGCGAAAAAATGTGGAGTCGGATTATTACCGCAATGCGTACACTTGGCCATACAAAAAACTATCCCAGGAACCAGGTAATAATCCCAACAAAAAATCCAGCGAGCATACCGGCCACCACCATTTGCGGAGTGGAAACTTTTCTTTTATCCATACAGAAGAGTAAAAAATAATACCCACCGATCATACCATACTTCAGGTGCTGGAGCAAATACAAAAAATAACCAAGCTCATCAGTTTCTTGGATCTAAACGACCGGCTACATACACGTATGTATTTTCCGCATAATCAACTTTGTTGTCATTCCCGCGCCATTCGGCCTCGAGCTCATGGCCGAGAGGCAGGCTGGAATCCAGACAATTGGCCACCTGGATCCCCGCCTGCCTGCCGGTAGGCAGGTTTTCACGGGGATGACAGTTGGTGAAAACGAGCTATGCGTGAAGTGCATACGCGCACGGCTACATACATCATAGTCATTGACCCCCCAGCCAAAATTTGGTATAACTAGCCCACTATGAACCACGGCGACGTCATCATCCGCTTCGACGCAGTATCATTCCATTACGTGCACGACAAACCCATCTTAGATGAGGCCAGTTTTAGCGTGCGCGAGAACGCGAAGATCACTATCATGGGGCAAAATGGCGCGGGTAAAAGTACCATCTTTAAAATGATTACCGGGGAATGTGCTCCCGAGAGCGGTAGGGTGAGTGTTTCCAACAAAGCGAGCATTGCCATTGCCACCCAAGTAATGAAACGAGAAAAATTAGAGAAAACTGTGGAAGAATTTTTCGCCGAAGCCTTCGATCACCGCCTCGGGGCGGGACCCCGCCTTGGCGGTGGTAAAAAAATGTACGATCTGCCGAAACATATAAAAAATGTTTTGGAAATTGTGCATTTGAACGCGCCACTGAATAAAAAAATAAAAGAATTCTCTGGCGGTCAGCAGGCGCGGTTGCTACTCGCCTACGCGCTCATTCAAAAACCGGATATTTTACTGCTTGATGAACCAACGAATAATCTCGATGCTCAAGGCATTGAACACCTCACCCAGTTTCTGATTGAATATCCCAAAACCTGTTTGGTGATTTCTCACGATGCGAACTTCTTGAACGCCTTTACGCATGGAGTCCTGTACCTCGATTCCTACACGCACAAAGTAGAACAGCATGTAGGTGACTATTATGAGGTGCTTGGTGAAATTGAAGCGCAAATTGAGCGTGAACGGGCCAAGAACGCTCAGCTCAAAAGAAGTATTCAGGATCGCAAAGATAAAATAAACTTTTTCTCACACAAAGGCGGCAAGATGCGCAAACTCGCGAGCAAACTGCGCGATCAGGTAGACGAAGCCGAAGAAAAT
>DATDTU010000071.1:0-8037 GCA_035290705.1 Patescibacteria group bacterium | reverse complement strand
GTCTTGGAGTGAGCGACGAAACGAACGTTGTCTTGCGTGATCGCCAAGTGCTGGCCGAGGATGGCATGGTCGTCGTCATCGCGACGGTCGACAGCAAAACCGCTAAACTTATACAGAATCCAGACATCATCTCTCGCGGCTTTGTCTACCTCAAGGAGCATAAAGAGCTCATCGAAGACCTCCGCCACCGCGTCAAAAAAATGGTCATCGAATCCGACCCTCTATCGTGGGCTGATACTAATTACATCCGCAACAAAATTCGTGACTACGTTGGGCAGTTTCTGTTCACGAAGACTGAGAAAAGGCCAATGATTCTTCCAGTTGTGATCGAAGTGTAATAAGATGCGGATCGAAGGGGTATGCGGATATAGCGGATCAACAACCGCTATCATCTGCCATATCCGCATAAACACGGTCGTCCAAATCCGCATCTTACATATTCGCTGAGCTTGACAAACCCCCTATTTCATGGTAAAAATACCTTGTTCATTACAGGTAATCGCCCCGAGCGATCCGCCTCTGACGGAGAGTCGAGGGGAGGAAAGTCCGAACACTCAGAGTTATTGCTTTCAGGGCAAGTCTGGCCGTTCGCGGTCAGCCTGCTTGAAACAATGATTCAATGGTAGCGGGTAACGCCCGCCTGCCGCAAGGTGCGAGGTGCGAACAGAGACGTCCCATGGTTCGAAAGAGCCGGGAGAGCTCACCCAACATTCTTGGTATTATCGAGAATGACAGCTTAGCTCCGCTTGAGGGTAACAAGAGCGGAGGTGCAACGGCTAAATCCTTACCAGAGTGCAAGAGCAGTGTTTCTTCGCTGAAGCTTCGAAACATGAACTACATTCACCTAAAGAAGATGAGTTTATGAGTCAGAGCTTTAGCGGAGACTCAAAAAGTTCGCTCGCTTGAGGCGTTTAGTAATAAACGTCCCAGAGAAATGATTACCGAAACACGAAGCCAACACACAAATCAACACAAATATTTTCGTGGAAATTCGTGCAATCGTTCGTGTTTCACTGAATTCGGCTTATCGTAATGAACTAAAAACACCACCCCAAAAGGGTGGTGTTTGATTTTGAAACATAACTTAATCGATCGCTAATTGAGAAGTCTTTGCCTCTATACCAACAGATATAGAAATCCCGAATATTTTAAAACCTAGACTAAAAACATGAAAATAATACCTAGAATGATTCTCAGGCCAGTAATAACAACAGCTGCCCAAGCCAACCATCCGCCACGCAGATTGCGTTTCTTGATTTTATCAATTGCGTAAATTCCCCAGATTAACGCAACGACTGATAAGGCCAAGCCGCCAATCCCTAGAATGGTAAAAAAAATTGCTCCCACGGCATCGCCGCTAAATGGCCTTTTTTCTATTTTTACTTGGTCTACTTGTTGTGTTGTGCCCATAAAAGCTAACTAAAAGTAAATAAACTAAAAAAATGAATTATTTTTGAATAAGTAATTTAATCTTTACCTTCCTGGCTCCCACCTCGATCCATAATACTCACATTACACTCGCTACACTCCCAATAAATCCGTTTCCTACCGTCAGTAAATTCCCGCACCGAATCGACCGGTAATGTTTTGCCGCATTTGGGGCATGGTAGCGGGGAACCAAGCATATAGTAATTTACCAAAATTAAAAATTTTTAATCTCCTTCACCGTCTGCACCGCCGCCTCCACCGCCCCTCCCCCCACCCCAAACCGCGCCTTCGCCTGCTCCATATTCTCGAGCGTGAGCACCCCAAACCCCACCGGCATCCCATAATCCATCATCACTCGGAGCACGCCTTCGGAAACTATCTTACACACATAATCAAAATGCGGCGTATCCCCACGCACCACCGTGCCAAGCGCCACCAAACAATCAAACTTTTTACTCTCCGCCATCGCTTTCAAAACCACCGGAATCTCCACGCACCCTGCCACACGAGCAATGGTAACATTTTTTTCTTGAACGCGGTATGTCGCCAACATTTCTTGCGCCGATTTCAATAGCTCCTCAGTAATATCAGCGTTAAACTGAGCGACTACAATACCAACGCGATAAGCGGACGCGTCAAAAATTTCAAATTTTCCTCTGATGGCCTCATGCATATTAAAATCTAAATTCGTAAATACCCCTCTCTCTGTCTCTCCCCTAATGAAGGGGAGAGAGTAATTGTAGATGGTACGTCGTTCCCTCCCCCTACAGTAGGGGGAGGACGCAAGAGGGGGTATAGGGAACTATGATTTTAGATTGACCAAGTACTTTCCAATAATATCAAACTCCAAATTCACCAATTCTCCACCCCGCTTCTCCCCCATCGTCGTATGCTTCAACGAATAATCCACGAGCGCCACACTAAACCAATCCTTTTTCGCGTCAACCAGCGTCAAACTAATCCCATCCACCGCGACCGAACCCTTTGCCACCACCAACTTTCTAAACTTCGCGGGGTATGAAATACTAAACAACTTCATCGCGCCTTTCCGTTCGATCTTTTTGATTTTCCCAACCGCGTCCACGTGCCCCAGCACCAGATGCCCATCCAAAAAACTCTTGAGCGTTAAAGGTCGCTCTAGGTTCACTTTCCCTGGAATCTCTTGGCCAAACGAAGTCGCTCGCAGCGTCTCCGTCATGAGCTCGGTTGTATATGCGTTCGCGGCCACTTGCTTCACCGTTAAACAAACCCCGTTGGTAGCCACCGAATCTCCGGCCTTCAACCGCCACCCGTTCGGTTTAGCTATGGTAAAAAATAACGACCCCTTCTTTCGCTCGCTATCTTTCACTCGTGCAATCGTTTGAATTATCCCCGTAAACATATGCTTTAGCCTAACAATCATTACCCTAAAAGTCAATCACAACCATCATTGACTGAATGCCCGAGGTAGCATAAAATAAAGACACGCGTAAGACCTCCTCTCACCCCCTCCTTCGCCCATTCGATACGCTCAGGGCGCCTTGAGCGTTGGTCGAAAGGCGCAAGGGGGGGGAATAAATCAGTTTCGCGTTCATCCGCGTTATTATCTGCGTTCCGCCAGCTGGCGGATCCGCTTCTATATTTATGAAGAGTTTCGAACTCCTATTCACCTTCCTCCAACTCCCCCTCGATTACATCATGATCGTCGCGGCCGGCGTGACCGCGTACGTCCTGCGCTATACCAAATGGGTCACTTCCGTGCGCCCTATTCGCTTCGATTTACCGTGGGAAACATACTGGCCCATGCTCCTGTTCGTCTCATTTGCGTGGCTCGTTATTTTCGCTTTGTCCGGATTGTACTCCTTCAACCCCAACCGCAAATTCGCCAAAGAAATTCGGCGGATTGTGATGGCCTGTTCCACCGGATTCGCCGGTATCACCATCTATGTTTTCTTTACCCTTCAAAAATTTGATTCTCGGTTCTTGGTGCTGGTCGGCGGGGTACTCGCGCTCCTCTATGTATTCCTCGGCCGCCTGGCGCTCCGAGGGCTCAAAGGACTCCTCCACCGCTGGGGGCTGGGCTTGCGCCGCACCATTATCATTGGCCAAGAAGAAATCGCCCAAACCATTGCTGCCACCTTTAAAACCGAACCTCGCCTCGGTTACCAAATCGTAGGCAGTTACACCCATTTTGATACTAAAACTCTCCAGCCCCTTTCCAGCAAAATTGACGAAATTATTTTCACTGATCCCCGTTCACGCGAAAAAGAAACCCTCCAAGCCATTGATTTCGCGAACGAACATCATATTACCTTCAAATACTCGGCTGATCTGTTTTCCACTGTCACGAGTAACATGACCGTCTCGACCATTGCCGGCATTCCCATCATCGAACTCCGCCGCACGCGCCTCATCGGCTGGGGACGCATTGTAAAACGCTTGGTTGATATTGTTGGAAGCATCTTTTTTCTTATCCTGTTTTCTCCACTGTTCCTTCTCTTGGCGTTAGTAATTCTCATCGAAACCGGCCGACCGATTATCTATCGCAATGAACGAGTGGGGCAATATGGCAAAAATTTCCTTACCCTCAAATTCCGCTCGATGTACCAAAAAGATTCCACAGGCGAACAATTCGGCCGGTCGGGAACAGAGGCGTTGCGCAAAGAAGCCGTGTTAATTCAAAAACAAAACGGCAAAACCGGACCAGTATATAAAATCAAAAATGATCCGCGCGTTACTCCATTCGGCCGCTTTATTCGCCGCTGGAGCCTCGATGAACTGCCCCAATTTTGGAATGTGCTCAAAGGCGAAATGAGTCTCGTCGGCCCGCGCCCGCACCAGCCGCGCGAAGTGGAACAATACGAAAAACAGCACCGCGTCCTTTTGGCCATCAAACCCGGCATGAGCGGACTTGCCCAAATCTCCGGCCGGAGCGATCTCACGTTTGACGATGAAGCGCGGCTTGATACCTTCTATATCGAAAATTGGAATTTTTACCTTGACCTCATTATCCTGGTGAAAACTCCATTTGTAGTGTTGGCTCGAAAAGGAGCGAGATAAAAACAGCACTAAGTGCTAAGTACTAAGTTATAAGCAGTAAATAGTAAGCTGCCATAGTGCCTAGCACTTAGTGCTTAGAACCTATTGCTTCACAATATGCGTATAGCTCTCGTCCACGACTACCTCGCCCAAGACGGCGGCGCCGAGCGCGTCCTCAAAGCGTTTCACGAAATATGGCCCGAAGCGCCTATTTTTGTTTTGTTTCATGATGAAAAAAAGATTAACTACTTCAACCGAGAAAATATCCGCGAGTCATTCCTAAAAAACATGCCCTTCGTTTCTTCTCGTTTCCAATGGTACCTCCCTCTCATGCCCATCGCTACCGAGAAACATGATTTGCGCGGCTATGACGTGGTACTTTCTTCCACGAGCACCTTCGCCAAAGGCGTGCTCACCCACCCGGGCACCCTGCACATTTCATACTGCCATACGCCCACGCGCTTTCTGTGGTCAGATACCGATCAATACCTTACCGACTTAAACTACAATGCGGTGGTACGAGCGGTACTCATGCCGCTCCTGTATCGGTTACGGCTATGGGACAAAATGAGCGCCGACCGAGCCGACCACTTTATCGCTAACTCTCAAACGGTACACCACCGTATTTATAAATACTATCGTCGAGAAAGTGACGTCATTACTCCACCCATCGACACCACCCAATTTACTCCCTCGGAAACAGTCGATACCTACTTTGTAGCTGGTGGAAGACTGGTGCCCTACAAGCGTTTAGATATCGCCGTGCAAGCTTTCAATCGCCTCCGCCTTCCACTCAAAATTTTCGGCACCGGCCCGGAACTTAACCGGCTGCAAAGAATGGCCAAACCAAATATTGAATTCCTTGGACGTATCAGCGAATCAGAGAAAGCGAATCTGTTAAAGAGAGCTCAGGCCTTCATTCACCCACAGATAGAGGATTTTGGAATCACCCCACTTGAAAGCATGGCAAGCGGCCGACCGGTCATTGCCTTTGCCTCGGGCGGCGCCACCGAAACCGTGGTACCCAAACAAACCGGCGTGTTTTTTCATGAACAAAATTGGGAGGCGCTGGTCGACACCCTGCTTCACTTCGACAAAAATGATTGGAACAGCACTCTTATCCAGGAGCACGCCCAACAATTTGATATTCTCCACTTCAAAAACAAAATCCAAGATTACGTTCACCATCGTTTCGAGGAGTTTAAAAACGGCCTAAGGCAACCGAGCCTCATTGCGTAGTATGTCTGTACGAACTTTTTGGAAACCCTTAGTCCTGGCTGGCGTTCTTACCGCTCTTGTCCTAACTTTCCACTATAGTTTTCCAAGCATCATCAACAACCTCAAGCAGCCTGCCCCCACCCCCTACGATGAACTCGGAGCCAAGCTGTGGCGCCTTCACTCCAACCACCCCGCTTTTGCGGGCCGCCCGCTCACTTCTTTGGTCATCGGACAACTACACACCCGTCTCGGACTGAGCTTTACTAACAGTTTTACCATAGTCAATTTTTCGTTTCTTTTTTTAGCCGGAGCGCTAGTGTACGTCGTAGCAAGAGAATATAACGTCTCGCCAAAAAACGCCCTCCTTAGTCTACCCATTTTTTACGGCAGCTTTACCATTCTTTTTTCATTCTTCCGTAGCATTGATACCTACGACGAACCGTTGCAATACTGTTTTATATTTCTGTCGCTTCTTCTTATCCACAAACAAAAATGGTCGTTAGCGTCCATTACATTATTCGTTGCGCTGCTCGCGCGCGAAACTACCGTTTTCCTCTACCCGGCTATTTTTTTCTACTTTGCCAAACAACAAACCCCATTAAAAACGTTTTTAACAAGCTTCGACGGGTGGAAAAAAATATGTTACTTAAGCGTCCCTCTGGTTGCTTTTTTGTTTACCGAACAGCTGGTCTTAAGAGCCAAAAACTTGGCCGGCGGCCACCTCGATTACTTTGTCACCAACCGCTTTACCCATTGGCACTACAATATTCAAAATAGTCAATTTGCCCTCGAAACCATCATCTCCATTTTCCTAACTCTCGCTCTCCCGCTGCTCTTACTCATTTTTTATAGAAACCGCTCTTCAGCATCAACCGAAGACCGTAAACTCATCAAAGCCTTCCTTCTCACCGCTGTCATCAACACCGTTATAGTACTAGTTTCAGCTCGCGCCCGCGAAGCACGCCTCTTTGCTCTTCCCCTCGTATTCCTGTGGCCGCTCCTTGGTAGTTATTTACACAACGCGTTAACCGCCCTTCAAAACAATTGGGCTGAGAACACCAAGCGATTACAAAAAATTATTGGTTTATGTATTTGGCTAGCATCGTTACCCGTACTATACTATCTAACCACCACCTTCTACCACCCCACCTACAGCGGAGGATTTGACTACGGTTATCAACTCTATCTTTTCTTCACTATGAGTTTAGTATCATTAGGTATCCTCTTCTCCTTCTTCTCCCCAAAAACTAGTAACTAATCAAACAAAAAACCAGTTTAAAACTGGTGATTTCTTTAGACAATACTTTCTTAGCCTCCCGTTCACTTCCTTCCCGCACTTCTCGAAGTAATTCGCGCCGAGAGACGGCTCGACTCCACTCGCCGCACCCACCAAATCCCAACCGACGCGACCAAAAGACTGATGCCGATAACAATGAGAAATGCAAAGCGCGAATGAGCGAACGGGAGTGGCACATTCATACCATAGAGGGTCCCCACGAGCGTGGGGAGCATAAGAATCACCGTTACTTTCGTGAGCCAGTTAACCGTGTGGGCTAAATTATTGGAAATGAGTGAAGACAAGGCGTGGCGGATATCTTCCACGATATGACCATACACTTTGGCCATCTCGAGCGCCTGGCGCATTTCATCGATAGCGTCATCAATGAGTTCCTGATCGAGCGGATTACGGAAACTTGGACGACGCGCGGTTTTTTCCATCACAATATAATTTGACCGCAGCGATGCGTCAAAATAGACCAGTGATTGCTCAATCTTGAGAAGATCAACGATTTCCTTGTCTACTTTCGGATATCCGTGTTCGGACAGAGGAATTTGGAGACGATTATAAATTTCCTTCAAATACCGCAAGTAAATTTTGGCCGTAAAAAGCATGAGCTTGGCCACGAACTGCGGCTGTTCGTTCGTGTCTACCAATCTATTGTTGGCAATATTTTTCAGTTTCTTCTCGAGATAATCGATAACATCATTTTTCCCGCCGCTCACCGTCACGAAACAGCGTTCAGTCATGAGCATAGCAAGGGGTGTTACCGTGTATTCAGCAACGACCGCCTCTACCGTAGTGCTGCCCGACGTAGCGAGAGGAGTCTGCACGAGAATATACAAGGCTTCCCCGATTTTATCTAACTTTGGAACTTCGTTCACGTCGCGGACATCAGTAATGACTTCGTCGGGAATCTGTATCAATGGCACGAGTTTTTCCACATCCTCGGGAGTCGGCGCCACTACATTTACCCATACATTCCGGAGTCCCGCCGCGGACTGGGGGGGTAATTTCGACATCTTCTCTAACTTCCCATCATGAATAGAATAGACGGTAAACATAGTGCTCGTAGTATACCTAAAAATACCCTC
>DATDTU010000070.1:0-10869 GCA_035290705.1 Patescibacteria group bacterium | reverse complement strand
GGTCTTCTCAAAATGGACTTTCTTGGCATCCGCAATCTCTCCATCCTCGGGCATGCCGTGGAAATTGTGGAGAAAACCACCGGCAAAAGAATTGATCTCTATAACCTCGCTCCGTGGGAAGACAAAAAAACCTACGACATGCTCACCCGCGGCGAAACCATCGGCGTGTTCCAGCTATCCGGCTCCGGCATGACGCGCTATCTCAAGGAACTCAAACCCACCAGCATTTTTGATATCATGGCCATGGTAGCCCTCTTCCGCCCCGGTCCCATGGAGTCCATCCCTGAGTATATCCGCCGCAAGAACCACCCGGAACTCATCGAATATCTCGATGCCCGCATGAAAGAATATCTCGACCAATCCCTCGGTCTTATCGTCTATCAAGACGACGTGTTGCTCACCGCTATTCATCTAGCCGGTTACAATTGGGAAGAAGCCGACAAATTTCGCAAAGCCATGGGTAAAAAGATTCCGGAAGAAATGATGAAACAAAAAGAAACGTTTTTCAAAGGCTGTAAAGAATACGGCAAAGTCCCCGAGGTAAAAATTCATCGTCTCTGGGAGCTCATCGAACCGTTTGCCGCCTACGGCTTCAACAAAGCGCACGCGGCGAGCTACGCGGTCATCGCGTATCAAACCGCCTACATGAAGGCCAATTTTCCCGTGCAGTACATGACCGCGGTACTTATTGCCGAGAGTGGGGATATTGATAAGGTGCCCCCTATCATCCACGAGTGCGGCCGTATGAATATTAAAGTTTTGCCACCGGACGTCAACCACAGCTTTAAAAATTTTGCTATGATAACGAGCGAGACCACCCCTCCTATCCCCTCCTTAAAAGGAGGGGCAGAGCCAATCGCCGCCTCTCCTTTTAAGGAGAGGTTGGGTGAGGTCTCGCAGGATGGCGCTCACATCCGCTTCGGTCTCAACGGCATCAAAAACCTTGGTGAACATATTGCCGAAGTCATTTACCGCGAACGAAAAGAACGCGGCGAATATAAAAATTTAGAAGATTTTCTTTCCCGTGTGCATGATAAAGATCTCAACAAAAAATCACTCGAGAGTCTCATCAAATGCGGCGCGCTCGATAGCTTTGGGTATGATCGCGGAGAATTAATGGGGAACAGCGACAACCTACTGTCTTTTGTGAAAGGTATGCAAGAAAAAACCACCACTAAACAGCACTCGCTGTTTTCGGGGAGCGCGATTGACGTGGTAAGCAAGGTGCGACTTGCCCCCGCTCCCGCCGCCACGCTCGAAGATACATTGGTATGGGAAAAAGAGCTTCTGGGCCTCTATGTTACTGCTCACCCTTTTTCCTATTTCCAAAAAACCATGGGTAAAGCGCTTACCCCCATTAGCGAACTAGACGCCCATGGCCGCAGCCAGTGGGTAGTGGTTGGCGGCGTCATTGATAGCACCAAGAAAAAAATTACTCGTTCCGGCCAAGCGATGATGTTTGTCTCCATCCAGGATACTACCGATACCTTGGAACTCCTCGTGTTTCCTCGCACCTACGAGAGTACCAAAGACGTATGGGTAGAGGGAAAAACGGTATGTGTCGTGGGAAAAACTTCGGAAGAAGAAGGGGATGATAAGCTATTTGTGGAGCGAGCGTATGAGCTTACCAAGGAAAATGTCGCGGCTTTGTTGCAGCAACTGTCCGTCAATAGCGGCAGCACCTCTATTCGTAGTTATGTTGCTCCGCAGGTGATGGAAACACTTGCCGAAGAGAACGGAGTGACGATTGAGCTCTCCGCGGAGCAAGTAAAAAAATATTCAGAAGATATTAAAAAGATATTAAGCAAATATTCGGGCGAGAAAACAGTATTTCTAAAAGTAGGAGACAAAAAAATAAAAACGCAGTTTAAAATAAAAGAAGGGGTTGAATTCTATGATGAACTCAACTCCTTGCTAGAAAGTGCTGGCACAAATTGAAAATTTTACGGAGCCACTGTGTTCGTGTGTATAACAATGTTTTGCTTTGGCTTCCAAATATAGAAGTACCAGTAAAAAGGTAAAGAGAGTGGGCATGCGAAAATTAAAATCAGAGTCCAAAGAACTTGCCGATTTTGAGGCACTGCACCTCCTTTAAATACATTGACAATATAATAGACTACAAGACCCAACATGCCGAGGATGGTAGCAAGATATATTGTTAATAAGGATCCATACAAGGGTATGCCAGCATCAACATCAGACGCGGTGATGGCAGATACTGCCACGTAGATAATAAAAAACGGATGGTACAACAAAGGCCAAAAAGACGCGATGCCCAAAATAATTCTTGATGTTTTAGACATACTACTTATGACAAAAATGACTGAGTCATTATATCACAGAACGCATTGGAGTATCAATTCTCCAATTTGGGTTCACCTCAATTTCCTTCCAATCAACAAATTCTTTTTTCAGTGCGTGATAGTAGCCAGCCACCGCTATCATCGCGCCATTGTCCATCGCATATTTGGTATCAGGTATAAGGTATAAGGTATCAGGCAATTGTGTGCTAATGGCTTCGCCTAGTGTTTGGCGAAGTTTTTTGTTGGCTGAAACTCCGCCGGCGAGAATAACTGTTTTTGGTTTCATCTCATCAATTGCTCGTAACGTTTTTCCAACGAGCACATCAATAATCGCTTGTTCAAAACTGGCACAGAAGTCGTTAATGGTTGCTGGATTTTTTTGTTGTCCAAAAATTCCTGCCGGGAGGTCGAATAGTTGCATCGGTGTGGCGCTGAGCGGATTGTCACGCAGCCAATACAAAGCTGATGTTTTCAATCCCGCAAAACTAAACTCAAAGTTATCCTGGTTGAGCATCGGCCGCGGAAAATCAATCGCGTCAATGCGTCCGGTTTCTGCCAATTTCGAAATCTGTGGCCCGCCCGGATAGGGGAGGCCGAGGAGCTTAGCGACCTTATCGAAACATTCTCCCGTCGCGTCATCCTTTGTTCTTCCCAGAATTTTGTAATCGCCGTGATCACGCATCAAGATCAATTCTGTATGACCACCGCTGACTACTAAACACAAAGCAGGGAATCGGTTGATTGTTTTATTGTTCAATTGCTCAATTGTTACATTGTTATTTTGGTTATTAGGTAATTGTTTAGAAATTGAAAATTGAGAATTAGAAATTTCCACCGAATGGATATGTCCTTCAATATGATTTACTGCTACCAGTGGAATATTCCAAGCATACGACAACGTCTTCGCTGCTTCTACCCCGACCACCAGCCCAGTAATAAGCCCCGGCCCCGCCGTCACCGCGATCGCGTCGGGTCGGAGCAGCTGGTTTCCTCTCCTTTCTAAGGAGAGGCTAGGTGAGGTTTGCCCCACGGCGGGCTGCCGAGAGCTGAGCACCTCTTCAACGAGCGGCACAATCTTCTCCGCGTGCATCCGCCCCGCAATCTCCGGCACTACGCCACCGTATTTTTTGTGAATATCAATTTGTGAGGCCGTTTTTTCCGATAGCACAACATGACCTTGGTCGGAACAATCGAGCAGGGCTACGGAGGTGTCATCGCAGGATGATTCGATGCCGAGAATAAGCATATTAAAAAACGATACCCGATATAC
The DNA here is from genome assembly GCA_035290705.1 of Patescibacteria group bacterium. Lineage (GTDB taxonomy): Bacteria > Patescibacteriota > Patescibacteriia > Magasanikbacterales > GWA2-37-8 > DATDTU01. The sequence goes on along the minus strand of DATDTU010000070.1, from coordinate 7,296 downwards.
GCATCACGACACCATTCGATTGAGTATCGTCACCGCCGCAGCGGGACCCCGCCTCGGGGCGGTGGTATTCCATGTATCGTGTACCGTCTAATCCGTCGTGTCAGGGGAGGGAGTCGAACCCTCGACCTCGGGGTTATGAATCCCGTGCTCTAACCAACTGAGCTACCCTGACTCTACTTCGTTCGTCCGCCATACGGCGAACGAACTTCGCAGAGCAAGCAGCTATAAAATACTGCTTGTTTGCCAAAGTACGAATATACTACTAGAAAATCAAGGTTCAGTCAAGATAAAAAGAGATAGTAAGTTTTGTGTGTAGAGAGCTTATTAGATATGTATAATACTTTCACTTCAACCATATAAACCATCGCAATCCATTCGAGAAAATTCGTGAGTGGACGAAGGGTTTGTTTCCGGCGTACTATTAGTCAGCACGTAAATATTGCAGGTGCACCTTGATTATTTCTTTTCCATAAGTTAGCCAGTATGCTTTAGCGGCTTCTGCCCCCACATGCCTCCAGTGCCATGGTTCTTTTTTTACCGTGGGCACCCATCCCCACTGTACACCAGTGGGTAGGTGGTTTGGATTGTTTTTCATTTCATCATACTCCACCAGTGCTTTATACCTACTGACCCGATTAGCTTTAAAGATGTCAACCGCCGCCACGTGATGTTCGCTAAAACCCGGTACGGCAGCCCAAGCTCCTAATTTTTTTCTCAATGCAGCCTGTTTGGTATATGTACGACTTGCTTCCACAGCTTCTAATTCCTGATGTTGTGTTTTATCAAAGTCTTCCCCCCATCTTACCCAAGTCGCATACGCGTCTTTAGGGAGTCGAAGCCCATGCGTTTTCTTACCACTCGTACTCCTGCCTTCGAACGCTGGCCCTAAATTCGCCTCATCTAATTCTTCGCCTGGCTTTAAGTACTGATAGGTATTTTGGAATCCCCAGCCAAATGGTTGCCCGCGCACATCCCACCCAAACGCCCCCTTCGGTAATTTTTTTTCAGCCTCTTTTTTGATTACCCTGACTACCGGTTGTTCCCGGTTATTTTCCGCCGTTTCCGCAACCGCTGGAGCGGCTGGTTGGCGTACTGCCGCCTCACTTGGCTTATCTTGTATCCATGAAGGTAATTGGGTTCGATCGGCCGAGGCAAGCATGGGGCTAACTTTTTCCTCCCGTGGTTCAGGCACCGGTTCTTTTTCCCGTGGAGCCGGCGCTTTTTCTGACGCAACAAAATTTTCGTGAAGCAGTTCACTCGCTTGATGCCAGATAGCATACAATTTGTCTTCGCCGCCTGGTTGCGCTTTGAGTTTAGCTGTCCATTTTTTTAAAGTGGTATACCTTCCTATTTCACCGAATTGTAATTGTTGACTAAGTTCATGGAGGCTTTTTGTTTGATCTTCATTTAAAGGAACAAGTTTAATGAGGTCATTACGAATAAGAGTAGCTACCAGTCTCGTAACTTCAAATACTTGTTGCGCCGCTCGTCCCTGTTCTTCTGGAGATAGCGCGGCAAATTTTTCTGCCACTCCAGTCGCTCCTGGAATTTCTGTTGCTAAAAAATCTACTGCCGCATTGGCGAAAGCAAGTCTCTTTTCCGGAGCAATACCCCGAAACAACCTTGGCTCCAGTGCCGGCATGGTTTGTCGGTCAAGCTTTGTTGGCTTGTGAATTTTTTCATCCACTTCCACCTGTTCATCAGTTACTCGCTTCGGTTCAGCCTGAACTTCAGCCCTCCACAGAGTACCGGCGGCCAATATGCCACGAATAAGTTTTTCAACTCCTCGGCCCATACGAATAGTACTAGTTACTATTTGAAAAAACAGGATAGTCTATAACAAAGTAATAACAGTGTCAAGGCTATGGCGGCTTTGTATTGATACATTATTATACCACAATTCGGGTAAGTTTGTTGCTGGAGTTTGTAAGCAACAAAAAACCACTCGCTATAAACTCCTACCTTAGTTTCTCTCGAGTTACTAAGGCAGGGGAGCGAGTGGCCTGGTTCGCGCCCCGTACCATTTTGTATGGTGGTCCGCGAATGCGCATGTTGTCCTCCTCTAGCGGTTCCAGGGCGGCTTGCCCGGGCAGGACCGCTTGTGGCAGTGGTTCTCGTTGGCGAAGTTCAGCACCCCGCACCGCGGGCAGTTCCACCGCTCTTGCGCGGTGGCCTGGCGCTTTACCGGCGGGGGATCACGCCGGTGCGCCCGCATCATCAGATTGATGATCTTTTCCCGACGATGTCGCGCCTTCTTGTGCCGGATGTGGCGCCGCCATCCCCGCGAGGGCCGGCGGTCGATGGCGAGGTCATTCACTGCGGTCGTCCAGCTCATGGTTTCCCTCCATGGTTCTATGTCCAAGACGATTTAACTACAATTTTTAATAAAAGTCAACAAAAAACGAACCCTACTAAGGGGCTCGTTTTTTAATAAAAATTATTCAATAATGTGATCTGCCTTACGTAAGAGAGTCGGAGGAACAGTGATACGAAACTTTTTTGCCACCGCCTTGTTGATACCCAGCTCAAATCGTGAAGGTGTTTGAATAGGATAATTACTTGGTTTTAGTTCCTTGCTCAGGAGATCATAGGCAATATCGCCAGCTCGCCTTCCCGTCTCTTTGAGAGAGGGATGATAGGAAAGTATTCCCCCTTGTCGTAATTCATTTTCGGTAAGAACGATTATCGGTTTATTGATGCGCGCTTGAAAAGAAAACAGCAGATCGATGTTGTCAGTTATGAATGGCCCCGGGTCTCTAAATAGGGCGTCAACGCCACTAAAGTCATACGTTAAAAGAAATTCATTCAGCTCCTGGCGAGTAGAAAATTGCCGATCCACCAACTCTATATGATTTTTAAGGGCCTCATTCTGTAACCATGCCATTGTATTGGGTAGGGGAGTATCACTGCCTCGCAATACCAAAATACGCTTCGTAGTAGGCATCAGTTCCAGAAAAAAGTGTAACCGTTCGTCAATTGTTTGCGTTCCACCTCCTTCAATGAATACCGCTTTATTTCCTTCGCCAGTTTCACTGCGTGCTAGCCCCAACTGTACCGGCTGGTTAGCGAAGGCAACAATCACCGGAAAATCAAGCTGTCGCTGGTACAAAAATTCATATTGTCGCTGGCCAGTAATCAATAAGTCAATATTTTTTTCTTCGAATAAATCCACGGCATGGTCGGTATTATTTTGAGAAACGGGAATCATAACTCCAATAAATTCTACTTCATAATTTCCTTCTCGCTCCCGTTCTTGTATGCGTGGCTTGAAAGCGGCAAAAACCTCAGCCATAGTAGGGCTTGCCCCTAAGAGTCCAATGGTAAAGTGTTCTTTTTTGGACGTGTCAGCAGTTCGATTAATTTCAGGAGCGCCACTTTTAAAATAATTTCTAGCGTACACAAAGCCTCCGAAGGAGACTCCGCCGAGCAGAACAAGGAAAAGTAAAAAACGAATTCCTCTCATACTGTTATAGTTTTATATCTATTAGCCGGTACGTTTATATAATACCACAGAGAGCGGCGTGAAGCAAAGCATAATCCCAAAAGTCCAAGCCAGTGCGTACCATAAATCACTCGTCAGTTCCCACCCCAGCGTGAGGGCGCGCACAGTATTCACCGTAACGGTAATTGGGCTTACTTCAGCAAATTTTTGCAGCCACGTCGGCATTGTTTGCACCGGTACAAAGATAGAACTCGCGAAAACAAGCGGAAAGATCCAAATGAACCCGGCCACTTGAGCAGTCTCTGTGTTCTTGACGGAGAAGCCAATCGCGGCCGCGATCCAGGAGAAGGCGGACCCAAAAAGTACAATGAGCGCGATCGCCGCGACCGCGTCCAAGAACCCGGCCTGAAAACGAAAACCGATCAGGTACCCCACGCCAATCATAAGCAGTACCACAAAGACATTGCGAATCGTATCCGAAATAATTCTCCCCGCGAGCACCGCCGAACGTGCCATCGGGAGACTTTTGAAACGATCAATGAGACCTTTAGATAAATCTTCGGCGAGCCCCACTCCCGTTTGCGCCGAACCAAACAGTACCGTCTGCACCAAAATGCCGGGAATCAAATAATTAATATAGCTTGTGCCCGGAGTAGTAATCGCCCCGCCAAACACATAGGCGAAGAGCAGTACAAACATCACCGGCTGAATCGTTGAGAATATCAACAATTGCGGCAGGCGAGTATAGCGCAAGAGATTGCGCTGTGTCATGACGAGGATGTCGGAGAATACCCAGAAAATGTTACTCATAAAAGTCAATAATATTTTCTTAATATTTTTTCAATATCTTTTTAATATTTTTGACAGACAAATATAAAGAAAATATTAAGAGAATATTGAGGAGATACTATTAGGTTGTACGTCCTGTTAATTTCAAAAACACTTCATCCAGCGTCGGTCGGCGCAGGTTAATGTCGGCAATTTCAATGTGGGCCGCGTCGAGCGCTCGGATGCATTCTACCAAACTTTTCGTGCCGCCTTGTATGGGCAGGGTAATTTGTCCGGTGGTACTATCAATGCGCGTCTCGCCGCTGCCAAGGTGCACAATCGCGCCTACCGCGTCAGCAATCTGGTCTTTGTGTAAAACGTGGAGTTCTACCACGTCGCCCCCTACCTGTGTTTTCAGTTCCTGCGCCGTACCTTGGGCGATCATCCGCCCATGATCAATAATCGCGATCGTGTCAGCTAAGTAGTCAGCCTCTTCGAGATACTGAGTGGTGAGGAGCAGTGTCGTTCCTTCGGCCACCAAGGATTTAATCATTTCCCAAAGACTAAGCCGGCTTTGGGGGTCGAGGCCAGCCGTCGGTTCATCCAAAAATAAAATCTGCGGATTGCCCACGAGGCTCGCTCCCAAATCGAGCCGTCGCCGCATGCCACCTGAATACGTTTTGAGTTGCCGGTTGCCAGCATCAGTCAAAGAAAAACGTTCGAGCAGTTCTTTTGCTCTGTTTCGCGCTTCTTTTTTGGGCAAATGATAGAGCCTCCCCACCATCTCTAAATTTTCTAAACCAGTCAAATTTTCATCCACCGCCGCGTACTGCCCGGCCAAACCAATCCGTTCGCGTACTCGCTGTGGCTCCAGAGCAACATCAAAGCCAGCGACATAGACCTTGCCGCTATCGGGTTTGAGAAGAGTTGTCAGTGCCCGCACCAGCGTAGTTTTACCTGCCCCATTGGGGCCGAGGAGTCCAAAAACCGTACCAGGAGCTATAGTAAGGTTAATACCGTCAAGCGCTTTAACGTCTTTAAAAGATTTACGAACATTTTCTACCACCACTGCCGGACCAAGATGGCGCAAATAAGTTGTGTCGGAGGGTTGCATAGAGAGACATTGTAGCAAAAATAGTCTGAACTGTGAAGATCTTTGATAACGCACCGGTTTGGTATATAATGGAAGTACTATAAAAATAATGTCTATGCGTACCTCTATGAAAAAGAACAACGAAAAAATGACCATGGTAGAAAAGCAGGCCGTCCGTTTTCACAGTAAGGCGGAAGCGAACAAAAAATGGTCCGAACATTTAGCCGACCATCTCACTGCCTTTTTTGGCACGGTTTGGTTTCTCACGTTCAACGCCTGTTTTTTCGTATTCTGGATTTTAGCCAACTCTGGAATGATCCCGGGTATAAATGTTTTTGATCCCCACCCGTTCATTTTTCTTACTACCGCTGTTTCGCTCGAAGCAATTATTTTAAGTATCATCGTTCTTATTACCCAGAAACGCGCCAGCAAACTGGAACAGATGCGGGAAGAGCTCGATTTACAAATCAACATCCAAGCCGAAAATGAAATTACCAAAATTCTCAACATGCTCGATGAGATTCATGATCATCTAGGTCTAAAATCAAACGAGAACGATGAGGAGTTAAAGATAATGAAGGAGAGAACTGATGTGGAAAAAATCGAAGAGGATTTGGCAAATAGGAAAGAGCTAACGCGGTAAAACGTGAAGTAGGCTAACGCTCCCATTTGGTGGGGGTCACATTCTTCTGAAATACAAAAAGTAATTGAACGGCTTGATGAATTGCATGATGAAATACTCGGAGGCAAAAAATCTCGATTGGAAGGAAAAGTCGGAGGAATTATCATTACCGGCGATTCGGATGGCGCGCAACATATCATTGGCAACATCAGTAATTTTTTTAACGCCATTGGCATGTTGTTGCCTCCGTACGCAACGTTATCTGTTCTGTGGGAAGGACAAAGGAAGGATGCAAAAACTACTCGAGAGGAACTTATGAAAAAGTATCAAGAGGAGTATGCAAAGACAGCGGATACGATGATTAAGCAGATGTTGAAATATGTACAATAAAAAAAACTGCTATCGAGAAGCAGTTTTTTGTTGTAGCCCCAACGAGGATCGAACTCGTGTTACCACATTGAAAGCGTGGTGTCCTAGCCACTAGACGATGGGGCCATGGTGAACAGCACGATACACGATTCACGTATCACGATACAAATCGAATTGTATCGTCACCGCCGTGAGGCGGGATCCCGCTGTGGCGGTGATTTTACGTGTATCGTGAATCGTGTTAAGGTTTTGTCATTTCAATAGTATATACTTTTTTCCCACAAAGTCAATGGCTTAGCCGGATACTACCGTTCTGCTGAGTAAGGAATCCTTCGGCAGCAAGTTGATTGATATTCTTTTGTAGTTTTTTCTCACCAGTCTTCATTATTTTAGCTAAAACAGGGATGCTTACTTTTTCCTGCTCGACCAAGGTTTTAATAATCCTCCCACGCAATTGGCGATTTGATCCTTCAAATTTGCTCTGCGTAACATGATGAGCGCTCCGGCGACTCGGGTTTTGGTGTTGTTTTTTCAAATAGACACCGTAGTCCATAAGCGCGTAAAACCATTCGCGGGGATTTTTGCTGTCCATGGTGGCTTCGACGAGAGGGAGGAGATCGCTGTCCGTAATCGGTTCGGTTCGTGTAGGGGCGTACTGCTGTACGCCCTCGCGTTGGGTTCGTTTGGTAAAAAAGTGATGTATATACACCGACCGCACATTCGTTTCAATAAATGGGTACGGTTTGTTAAACGCGTACACCACAATTGACGCCGCCGTTGCCGACCCGACACCGGGAAATTTTCGCAATTCGTTGGGATCGTCAGGTAGGGGCGTATTGCCATACGCCCTGGCAACAATTTCCGCAATCCGTTTCAAATACACCGCCCGCCGATTGTACCCCAGCCCCTGCCACAGCCGTAAAACCTCAGACAGGGGAGCGGCGGCGAGCGATTTAAAATTCGGAAAACGTTTGATAAACGCCTTAAACTTTGGAATGCACC
>DATDTU010000069.1:0-13597 GCA_035290705.1 Patescibacteria group bacterium | reverse complement strand
AGGTCGCGTCACAAAATAAAAATCTCTTTTTGCAAGAGATGGCGTATCGGGAATTGAAAGTGTTCCCCGATCAAATCAGCAAGCCGTTGCAGAACGGTGTCGCCATGGGATTTTCGTATATCCTTGGGGGGGCCATTCCACTGTTGCCGTATCTGTTCGCTTCATCTGTCGACAAAGTAATTCCCGTCTCCGTTGGCATTACTCTCGTTGGATTATTTACGCTCGGAGCGATTACCACCAGATATTCCAAACGGAAGTGGTGGAAGGCGGGGTTTGAGATGTTTTTGCTCGCTTCGGGGGCGGCGCTGGTGGGGTACCTTGTTGGGCAGGGAGTGGATAGGTGGTGGTTGAAGTAATACTTACCCCGCCCAGCGCCAATTAACAAATTGAGTGACGCTAAAGAGAAGCAAAGGGACGGCAGTAAGAATATAGAGCCAGTAGTAAGTCCGCCGCTGGAGAGCGAGAACGATAAAAATGGTCGGGATAACTAATAAAAAACGAGGAAGACTCGTGAGAGTATTACTAAAAAGTGAAGGAAGCAGGTTCGAAGCGGCATGAAAAGCAAAGGCTGGATGTAAACGATAAAGCGCGGGAAGTTGCATCAGCAAAAAGATAAGCGCGGCCGCTTCCGCCAGTTGCCGTTGCCAAAATGGTCCCATTAGTAGAATATTTTTCGCATAGGCGTAGAGGAGTAGTGGTGGCCAGACGAACCCGCGGCCGGCTCCTGCTTGGGAGCTAAACCAGGCCAAAGGATTTCCTACTTGATACCAAAGCCAGAGGGAAAAGAAAAGTATGCCGAGTGGCGGCAAAACAACAAGTGACCATGGAGGCCAACCGCCTCTTTCTTTTTTTCTCTCTAGCCACCAAAAGAGCAGCAGAGTTGGCCACAGCAGTATGCCAATTGGCCGAGTGGCGCTCGCGATACCGGCGAAGAGCGCCGCGGCCGCAAAAGAACGGCGGTGTAAAAACCACAAACAACCAATGGTTAAGAAAAGAAACAGCGCTTCCGTATAAGCGGCGAGGAGAAAAAGAGAAGACGGGAAGCAGGCGAGGGCGATGACCGCTCGGCGGGCAGTGGGGGCGTCCCATCGTTCTAGAACAAAACGGTAAAAAAATAAAAAAACGAAACCAGCAAAAAATTGCGCGATGACTAAGCCAGCCGTGAACCCGGAAGCGAATAATGGTCGGAGGGTGTGCCAGAGCAAAGGGTACAGAGGGAAAAAGGTGGTATTATTCATTTTTCCCGCGCCTTTTAAATAATACCCGTGTTCGACAATACTTTTGTACCATCCGGTATCCCACCGCGCCCATAACGGCGGATGAGGAAAATTGAACCACGGGCTTGGAATTCCGCTATCCCACACTCCTCGAGCGAAGATTTCTAGAATTATTCGCCAGATAATAAAAATAAGCAGTGGCGTTAGCCACCAGTAGCGAGTTAAAAAATACATTATTTTTTGTTGAGTAGACCGAAAAAAGATCAGGCTCTCTGTTTGCATAGAATAATGCTTTGTCACATAAGATTAGGAACGGAGGGTAAATTTCCAGATTTCCCTTCCCACCCTTTGCCTATCCCGATGATACAATACAAACGGCTCCGGATTTAATTTTTCAGGCAGAAGACGTTCGACGGTAAAGCCGAGTTTTTGAATGTCCGGTACGACGCGATTGGAAATGGTGACCCATTCACCGCCAACCAAAAATCTCGGAAAGATAAACACCACTACCCCTCCCGGCCGGAGGATTTTTTTAAATTCTTTGAATGATTGGAAATAGAGGTGGTTGAGTTCGAGGGCAGTTTTTTTGATTTGTTCCACTGTCTCGCGACCGCGTAGAGGCGGACCGAGGAATGGTTCGGTGACAATGGCGTCAATTGATTCTGGAGCGAGCGCGTTACTAAGATTAGTAATATCGCCCTGCAGAATTTTAAGATTAAAGATTTCAGATTTAAGGTTATAGTGTGAAATTGTCCAATTGAGATTTTGTTTGGTATCGATGACGGCTTTGTCAGAAATGTCAGTACCAATAATATTTTTGTAGCCCAGGAGTATTGCTTCTGTCAGAATCGTGCCAGAGCCACAGAAGGGGTCGAGCAGCACCCGTTGTGGTAGGGGCGCACGGCCGTGCGCCCCTACGGCCAACGAATTGTCTGCCAAATTTATCATCATCATTGCCAATTTCGGCGGTAGCATGCCGCTGCGCGCGTCGCGTCCTGGCCGATTAAAGTCACGAGCGCTGAATTGTTCAAAGGGCTGGACGGCGGTGGTTTTGGCAAGTAGGTATTGATTGCAATCAATACCTACACCGCCGTAGACAAGGAATTCGCGTCCTTTTTCAACCAATCCATTCTTCTCAACCGTCACAGACGACAGCGTCAATTCGTCTTTAAAGATATAGCGCACCGACCGGCCCTTTTCTTTTAATCGTTTTTTAATTTCTTTGCCCCAGTCTTCAATAACCGTTGGTGTGGTTGGTGAAGACGCGATAAATCGCGTCTCTACGTCCGTTGATGAGGGGGGCGAATAAAGGCTAATACCAAAGTGGAGTTTACCTTCGATAGTTTCCAATTCCGCGATCATTGCGTCTAGCAATTTCTCTTCAGAAAGATCCTGTCCAAGTTCCTGGCCGATTTTGATGGTGCCGCCGAGGCGGTTAATTAAGTGGTTCGGATCAAAAAGGGGATTGCTTCGTCGCTCATTCTTCGCTCCTCGCAATGACACGCGCAAAACCGACGGCTGATATTCATACGCCTCAGATTCACCAAACGGAATCCGCAGTACAGAAAAAATCTCCGCTGTAGAAAGCAGCGGTTCACGACCAAGTACAAACCAAAACAATGTATTTTTTATTTCCTCCTGCTTATCTCGTCGAGGTAGCGGCATGGGGGGTAGAAGAAGGCGCCGGGGGCGTGGAGGTGGCGCCGTACGAAAAAATATCACGTACCGGAAGTGAAATGGTTATGACTGCGGTTTTGAGTTCAACAGCTTTAAGCGCTTTGTTATAGGTAGGCATATTGATCGTATCAATAGTTTGATTGGAGTTAAGAACGATAATAGTGTTCGCGTCATCGATGGTGCGATAAATATGCTGATAGATAAAATAACTACTGACGATAATGCTCCCGATCATGACGCCCACGAGGATAAACGTAATAAGACGCCACCAGAGATAGGGGTCGGGAGAGGAGAATAGTTTTTTATTCCTAAGAGTTAACATAGAGGGTAAGTTCCAGATTCATTTGTACCGTAGCGCCCTCCTTTTCGCCGCCGCGCGCCGGGCGTGGAGAAAATTCTAGTTGGCGAATGGTTATAAAATAGGGCAGTCCTTCAAGTCCCGCAAGGTATTGTACCGTATCTCGGTAGGTGCCAGTAATAGCTAAGGACAAAGTGACATAGCTGGTGGAAGATTGATCGAGATTGGAACTACGAATAGTTTGGGTGACGGTGTGCTTGGTAGCCAAGTTTTCGAGCGTGGTAATAAGCTCAAGCTCTCTGCCCGCGGTGAAGAGATGGCGCGCAGCGACTTCGCTGTCAGCTTTTATTTTAGGAATTTTTTCTATGGTAGCGCGTATATTAGTAGCTCGTTGCAACCTTTTTTCCAAAAATAAACGCAGCGAATATGTTTCTCGGTTCAAGCTCTTAATATCTTTGATGGTCGGATAAATAATGCCGAGCGTTATGCCGAGCATGATTCCACTAAAAAGCACAATCATGAAAATAACTTTTTTTTGAAGCGTGAGCTTGATCTGCATACGGGATTATAATTCGTTGATACGATTAGCGGGCCGTCCGCCGGTCGGGGAAGTCAGATTCCGAAGCGCTGGAAAATTCTTCAGAGACGCTCGAATTTCAAAATTGATATTCTCTTTTTGTAAAAGCTGCGAGCGCGGCGCAGAGACTGAGCTAATCCACGAGATAGTGGCGAGCTGCTCATCATAGCTCAGCAAGGCGGTGCGGGTTTTGGCCGTACCCGAAAGAATGAGGGTGTTAGTGGTACGATCGATGGTAAGGGTATTGAGTTTTATATCGGGTGGTAATGTCTGGGCGATATCAAGGATTTTCGGTGTCAGCGGGACATATTCTTGAGCCGCGAGCGCTACCTGTTTAAAGGTAGTGTTGATTTGTTTAATTTCTTGATTGTAATGGGTAAAATCACGGTTAACAGAAAATGAGTGAGCGGCCAGATCATTCACCGTCTGGGACAGCACTAACCAGCCGAGCAGGTGCGCAATGGCGAGAAGAGTAGCGGTAAAGATACCTATTTCTAACAGTTCTTTAATAAAAAGAAAACGAACGAGGCTCTTTAATTTGGCATGTTTAGTGGGAGAAAGCAAGTTGAGACGCAACGTTTTCATAGCGTATTTTCTTTGAACGGGTTTGAGGCGGCCCGCATGGCGAGGCCAATAGCGGAGGCGTAGGATAACCCCGCTCCCAGATCTTTCGCCGTAGGCGCGAAGTTGCCAATATTCTTCCAGGCATTTCCGGTTTGGGCGGGGATTCGTAATTTTTGCGACAGTACCACATCCAAATTTTTAAGTTCCGCCAATCCGCCAGACATGGTGATGTGGGTTATCGGATTTGTTTCTCGAAAATGTTCTTTGTAAAAGGATAAATTCTTTTTTATTTCTTCAATGAGACCCTCCACCAAGTCGCTCACCATTTTTAAATAACGAGGCTGTTCTTTATCATACTCTAGACCATTTTTAATTTTTAGTTTTTCCGCTGCTTCATGATCGATTTTTAAACCTTGAGAAATTGCCGTAGTGACAAGTTCTCCAGAGAAATCCAGGTTCGTGCTAAACTGAATGCGATCGAAATCATATACCACGAAACTCGATCGAGTAGCGCCGAGATCAAGAATGACTCGAGCCTGACCGGTGTAGTCTTTCGTGTGCGTAATGAGGGTGCGGGCGAGCGGCATGGCCTCAATCTCGAATGCCAGGGGAGTAAGCCCCACCGACTCCAAAAGATAGGTATAGGAGTCGGCAATAATCTTGGGCACCGCGGCGATTAATACCTGTACGGTTCGGTTTCTAGCCTCGAGAGAGTCCATCACTTGCCAGTCGAGATACGTTTCTTCCAGTTCAAAAGGCACGTGTTTCTTGGCAAAGTAGGCCACGTCTTCATACAACAATTCTTTTTCCGGCAATTCGATCTCGATAAGCTTAAGAAAAGTTTTTGGTTCAGGCAGGTCAGCGACTACCCATGAGGATTTGATTGGCTTACTACTCCCATCTCTCCCGAGCAAATGGAGAATTTTTTTGCGCACGATTTCTGGTTGTTCGATTTCTCCGTTCACAATAAGCCCCGGGGGCAAGCTGGTACTGCGCACCTCTTCAATTTTAAAATACGAGCCTCGCCCCAGTCGTCGGTGCCGGCTCAACAGTACCAATTTAATTGCCAAATCCCCAATATCAAGACCAAAAGCGCCGGGGAAAGGATTGGTGAGAAACATAGTGAAAGTACAATACCAATAATGCTAATGTATACGAATGCTACAAATGCCAGTTGGCATTAGTATCATTAGCATACATTCGTAGATTAGTATTATACTAAAAGTTCTGCGCCAAGGAATACATGGGCATGATGACCGCGACTGCCATGCCCGCTACCGCTACACCAAGGAGCAAAATAATAACCGGTTCAATAATCGTGGAAAAATTTTTCATCGTGGCGTCAACTTCGTTGCCATAATACTCCGCCAGTTCTTTAAGCATCTGTTCTACCTGCCCCGACTGCTCGCCGACCATGATCATCTGTACCACCATGGGGGTAAATTGTTTGGGGAAACGACCCAGGGTTTCGGAGAGCGCCTCTCCTTTTTTAAGCGTTTCAGACACCATGAGGAGATCTTCGCGATAGGTAAGATTGGTTTGCACGGTAGCGGTAATGCGCACCGCTTCAATAATGGGGATCGTGCTTTGGAGCAGCGAAGACAGGGTGAGCGTAAAACGCGCCAAATTAATTTTTTTGATTATCGGCCCCGCGATGGGGAGGCGCAGGTTCAGGCGGTGTACCACCCGTTTAATAGCCAGTTTGCGTTCGAGCCAAACTATCAGCGCGATGAATACAAATACCCCGATGCCAACGAACACACCATATCTTCCCATGAATTCCACGATAGTAATCAGTATCCGGGTCGCGAGCGGGAGCTGCGCCCCTTCAAAATCCTTAAACAGAACTAAGATTTTTGGCAGTACAAACACCACCATCTCAATTCCAATACCAACCATGGCGCTCATGACCACCGCCGGATAGATAAGCGCCCCGCGAATGCGCGAAGTAAGTTCGTGAGTCTTCTTCATCTGGATAAGAACCTGTTCCAACGACTCTTCTAGTTTTCCGGCTACTTCTCCGGCCGCAATCATGCTTACATAAATAGGAGGAAAAATTTTTGGATATTGCGCCAGCACCTCGCTTAACTGCTGTCCTTTTTCCACTTGGGATTTAATCGCGCCGATAGTAGTTTTGAGTTTTTTATTATCCACCTGTTCACTCAAGATGCGCAGTGCGTCCACAATGGATAACCCCGCCTTTACCATGATGTGGAGGTTGTGCACAAAGAGGATTTTTTGTACAAAAGAAACATGCGTTAGATTATCACTAACCCAGGCATTGAGTTTCGTCATGAACGGTGCTGTTTCTTTCGTGATGGTAGGCATAGGCGCACTTGGTTTTATTCTTTAGTTACGCGAAGCACCTCGCTAATGGTAGTAGTGCCAAGCTTGGCTTTCACTAATCCATCCTCGAGCATGGTAAGCATGCCGTGTCCGCGACCGTACTCCTTTATAGCCAGGGCGGTTTCGCGTTGATTAATCATTTTGGTAAGTTCTTCAGTTATTTCCAGAACTTCGTAGATACCCACCCGCCCCTTAAAACCAGTTTGCCCGCAACGTCGGCACCCCTCGCCTTGGTAGAAAGCCAATCGGTCCAGGTCTTTTTCTTTCGCGGTAAGCTTCGCATGCTCTCGAAAGAGGGGTAACAGTTTTTTCACGTCAAAAACTTTGCCGAGCTCTTGTGACGCCACTTTATCAAGGGGAAATTCTTTTTTGCAGAATTCACAAATTTTGCGGACCAGGCGCTGGGCGACAATAATATTGGCCGTATAGGCAACCAAGAACGGCGGCACACCCATGTCTATTAAACGCGGCAGGGTAGTAGCGGCGTCGTTGGTATGCAATGTCGAAAGCACCAAGTGCCCCGTCATGGCGGCATTGATAGCGATTTCGGCGGTTTCCTGATCACGAATTTCACCTACCATGATAATATTCGGATCTTGGCGCAAGAGCGCGCGCAGCCCGGAAGCAAAAGTAAAACCCACCTTTGGATTCACCTGGCTTTGATTTACTCCCGTCACCCGATATTCAATGGGGTCTTCTACCGTAGAAATATTTACTCCCGGCTGGTTTAAAATACCTAAAATCGAATAGAGCGTCGTGGTTTTACCAGAACCAGTCGGACCAGTTACCAAAATCATGCCATGGGGTTTACGGATCGCGGCATCCACAATCTGGCGCGGCTTATCGAGTAGACCAAGCTGGTCAAGCGTGAGCGCTTTAGACCCTTCGTGGAGAATACGCATGACAATTTTTTCTCCATCATACACGGGCAAAATAGAAGTACGAAACGCCAGTTTTTCTTCTTGAATTTGAATCTTAAACCGACCGTCCTGGGGAATCATGTGTTCATCAAGCTTCAAGTTAGCCAAAATTTTAATGCGAGCGACCACGCCGTTTTGGATCGCTTTCGGCAAGTTCATTACCGGTTTGAGCACTCCGTCAATGCGATAGCGAACAATTAAGTCTTTTTCGGTTGGCTCGATGTGGATATCCGAAGCTCCTTCAAAGACAGCGTTTTCTAAAACACTATTGATAACATTAATAACTGAAACAGACGCGGCTGCCTTTTTTAAATCTCCGGCACTACCGCTATCGGACCCTTCCTGAATAACTTTTAGCTCTTCTTCAAGTTCACTATGGTAATGGTGAAGCGCTTCGCGCAAGTCGCTCGGGGTAGTGATATACACCTTTGGCTCAAGCCCTGTTTTGCGTCGCAAAAATTCGATGGTCTGAATATCAGTTGGATCGGTCATGGCCAGTTTGATTTCCGTGCTCCCCTTATCGAACGCCACCACCTGATGCGTGCCCGCGACTGGTCCGGGTATGAGGTTAATAACTTCCTTGCGCATCTCACGATTTTTCAAAGATACAAACGGAACTTCCAAAAAATCCCCCAATTTTTGGTAAAAAGCGTTCTCGTCCAAGAGACCTTCAGCGATCAGCACCTCTTCTAAACCCTTGTTTGTCTTATTTGCTTTGGTCTGGGCGGCACGTAGTTGGGAAGAGCTAATTTCAAACTGATATTTTTTTAGAACTTTTTTGAAGGTAGGAAGAGAAGTCATACGAGAATAATAAGGTAACGCGTGTCTGTAGAATAGTATAGCATAAAGCAGGGTTTTACTAAATACTCGGGATTATGAAACTTCCAACGCTCGGGGCGGCTGGTCTATCAAATAGTTGACAATCCTACAATGTATGCTAAGATAGTCCCATCTAACCTTCACCTAGACCTCCGCGCTTTGCTGAGTAAAGGCAAAATCTAACAACGCGTACCTTTGATAAGCAATGAAGGTAGCCCCCAGGCAGCTTATCAACCCACTTCCGGCTCATCCGGAAAGGTACGGTTAATAACACTCTATGCAAAAATACGAGCTACTGTTCATCTTGCCGGGAACGCTCGATGACAAGGAAGCCGACGCGCGTTCCCAAGAAATAGTGCAGTTGGTGCAAAACAATAGTGAGGAAACTGAGCTGGTGACAATGGGTAAAAATCGTTTGGCATATCCCATCAGGCACATTCGTTACGGATATTTTTATACCGTTCTATTCTCGGCCGAACCAGAACAAGTACAAACACTCGAAGAAAAAATTCGCCTCATGCGCGACGTTTTGCGTACCATGATATCCTACTTCAACACTCGTTTTACCGCGAGCCAGAAAATTACCTACACCACCGACGCGCTCGGCGTCACCACCATGACTGAACGGGATGAGGAGCGGGTGGCGAGAGCAATGAGCCAGGAAGTTCCCGGGTTGGAATTGGACAAGGAAATCGAACCTGGCAAGGTGGCGAGCAAAGCCACGCGCGATATCGATAAGGTAGATATTGAAGATATTAACAAAAAACTCGATCAGCTCATGGAAGGAAACATTATTCCAGGTATTTGATCACAAACGTGATCGCTGAGGTATCGATACCTATTCATTCTAATTCGCTTTAATTACAAATATATGGATCTCAATCGCGCGACAATTATTGGTCGCCTTACCCGCGACCCAGAACTTCGTAGTCTCACGAGCGGTCGCTCCGTCGCCTCGTTTAGCGTCGCGACCAACCGCCAGTGGACTGACGCCAACGGTCAACGCCAAAAATTGGTGGAGTATCACAATATCGTAGCCTGGGCGAAAATGGCCGAGACCGCGAACCAGTATCTGCACAAAGGATCACGCGTATACGTGGAAGGCCGTCTGCAAACCCGCGAATGGGCCGCGCAGGATGGCAGCAAGCGCAACCGCACCGAGATTGTGGCCGATACCTTCATTATGCTCGACGCTAAACCGACTGGAAGTAATGAGAACACCTTTTCTCCCACCACCTCCGCTACTGCTTCGTCCGCTCCCGAGGAAGTGGTAGAAGAAGAAATCAAGGTGGAAGATATTCCTTTTTAATTTTTTTCTAGCATTTTAGACACCCATTGTATCCTATGCCTACTTCCAACAAAGAAGACAAATTGAAATCTTGTTACTACTGTACCAACAATAAATTAATCGTAGACTATAAAGACGTAGCCACGCTCCGCCGTTTCGTTTCTTCCTACCAAAAAATCGCTCCCCGTCGCCGCAGCGGTCTATGCGCCGCGCATCAGCGTCAGGTGGCCGGTGCCATCAAACGCGCGCGCCAAGCCGCGCTTATGGCCTATGTGCCTCACTAATTAAATGATGATGCAGACAGATTCCGCCAGCTGGCGGAGTGAGGATTTAGACGGATTATCTGTCTGAATCCTTTTTTAATCCGTTTGAATCCATTACGTATGTCCACCTGGCTTGATCTCAAGAACAATCCTCGCCTCATGAAAGTGTACGAAACTCGGTGCGAAATCATTCGTCTCATCCGCGAATTTTTTTGGGCGGAGGGATTTGTGGAAACCGATACGCCGCTCGCTGTACGTTTTCCGGGGCAGGAGCCATACTTGAATCCCATACCACTTACGATACACGATACCCGTCTTCGCCCAGGCTTCGACGGGCAAGCACGTGGTTTGGAACACAGGATGTATCTTCATACCTCCCCTGAGTTTTCGATGAAGAAGTTATTGGCGGCTGGATTTGAAAAAATTTTTCAAATTACCAAAACATTTCGGGATTACGAGAGTTTTGGGGGAAATCACAATCCGGAATTTACCATGATTGAATGGTACCGGGCGCCGGGAACGTATCAGGATTTTATGGATGACACCGAAAGATTGTTTAAGTTTGTGGGAGCAAGGTTAAAGATTAAAGAGTTAAGATTAAAAGATTATAAGATTGCGGTTGATCAAACGTGGGAGCGGGCGAGCATGCGGGAACTTTGGCAGAAATATGTGGGGGTGGAGTTGAATGAGTTTCTCGAGTTAGACAAGTTAGTCGAGTTGGTCAAGTTACGCGGGTATCAGGTTAATGATGGAGATACCTATGATGACTTGTTCTTCAAAATATTTCTGAATGAAATGGAACCAAAACTGGGAATCGAGAAACCAATTTTTATCTACGACTACCCGGCGCAAATGGCATCGCTCTCACGGCTGTGCGAACATGACCCACGTTATGCCGAGCGGGTAGAATGTTACATTGGCGGTTTGGAGCTAAGCAACGGATTTGGCGAATTAACCGACGCGGAAGAGCAACAAAAGCGGTTAGAAAATGATCGGGCTTTACGTCAAAAATTAGGGAAAGAAACATGGCCGGTTGATCCGGATTTTATTGCTGCACTGAGATCCGGGGTGCCGGCTAATGAAATAAGTAGTGACGGCCCCTCGTCCGCCAGCTGGCGGATCGGGGCAGCGGCTTCGGCCGCTGGGGTTGCCATGGGCGTGGATCGTATGGTAGTATTATTTACCGGAGCGAAAGATATAAACGAAGTGATTTTTGATTCAGTTGCTGATCAATTAATATAATACTAATAATGCTAATGTATACGAATGATACTAATGCCAATTGGTTATTCGCAGCATTAGCATACATTCGTATAATTAGTATTTTACTTTATGGCCACCACATCCGATATTCGCAAAGGAGTCGTTATCAGCCACAACAACAATTTGTACGTGGTAGTTGAGTTTCAACACGTCAACCCGGGCAAAGGCGCGGCGTTTACCCGTACGCGCATGAAGGATTTGGGTACGGGCAAGGTGATTGAGATGACCTATAAAAGTGGGGAAACTATCGACGTGGTTAGTGTCCAGTTTCAAACCATGCAGTATCTTTACAAGACCGGTGACAATTACGCTTTCATGAATATGAGTAGCTATGAACAGATTGAGATGAACGCCGATCTTATTGGGGACGACGCCAAATATCTGAAGGAAGGATTAGAAGTTATTATCGGTATATACGAGGAACGTCCGGTAAGCGTCCAACTTCCCAAGAAAATAAAATATAAAATTGTAGAAGCCCCTCCGGCGGTAAAAGGCGATACGGCGTCGGGCAATGTTACCAAAGAAGCCACGGCGGATAATGGTCTGAAAGTGCAAGTGCCCATCTTTATTAAAGAAGGGGAAGAAATTTTGGTGAATACGGAGACGGGAGAATATTCGGAACGAGCGTAAAGAATAAAAGAAAAGTAAAAACGGACTACGCGGTCCGTTTTTTATTGGTTAAACTACGAACGAACGAGTGAGTCACTTGTTTGGTCGCAAAAAAGTAACCCCGCCTACGCTCTGACGCTACGGCGGGCAGGCAAAAAACTGGTTATAAGTAAAACAGGACGCTTCCCTGTCCGCCGTAGCCCCGACCTCACGTCGGGGCGGATGGCGGAGGACATGCGGCAACCCCAGACCCCAGGGTAGCGTTTGCTACGTCGCCAACTGTTGAGCCGACAAACAAAAATTAAAAAATGTTTAGCATGGCTGTTTTTTCAATGACATACCACACGATCATCATCTGCATCAAAAAGATAAAAAGGAGACCCACCGAGAAACTATGTTTCCGAATTTTATGTCGAAAAAGATATCTTCCCAATAGCGCTCCCACTGACCCTCCGAGAAATGCGAGCAAGAGAATGGTTCGTTCCCGAACTCGCCACGTGTTACTGAGAGCGTACAACTTATCCGCACCGAAAGTGGCGAACGTAAAAATATTTATGACAAGCAAATAAAGAAATAGCCAAAATAATGGTGGGGTGATATTGAACATATGCTATCACACTCGTTGACCGGGAGGGCGCCATGTGGGGCGTAAATCAGCAGGGTTAATCGTCAGATTGGGCGCGTCAATGTCCGACGGTACAACCCGTTCCAAACCATGCGCGCGCGGTTGAGGAGACGGAGCGTCTTTTGCTTTCCAATCTAAAGGAATTTCGTCCGCTGGTTTTGGTTTTAACTCTCCATCCCAGTCGCCCAGATCTACATCTATTGGCCTGACTGGTTTAGATATATCTTCTGATCCGAGCGGTGTGATGCCGGGGGCGGCTGTTTCAGGCGCGCCACGTGTCGCTATTCGCTGTGCTTTTGCCGCTTCAATTTCGCTTCGTAATTTTTGTACTAACCCTTCCGTACCGGGTTCTGCTCCAAGAAATTTGTACGCATCTTTGGTTGATTCAGGATACACTAATGCCTCTTGGCCCGAATCCTGTAGCTCAGTAAGATACGCTACCTTAGCTGTGGTAGCTAGATTTTTATCCCCCTCGTCCGTGCGGAGACTCGTAATTTCTTTCTCTACGTCAAGCAGTTGATTAGCCAATAGTGGAAAATTTTCTTCTAGCCATACTATTTTTTCTCTTATTTCTTGAGAATCAGCTACCAAGGCTCTTTGCTCCGGGTTCAATAGCTCCGGACTCACTATATAGATTTTTTCCAACTCGCGGACCATGGCCCGGTCAACGCGTGCTTCACGCAATTCGCGTAGGGGGGTTCGGATGGCAGCGTTGGTGGCTGCTGTGCCGGAAATTAAATCATTGAACGTCTGAATATCCTCACGAGTTTCAAGTGGCGAAAGAGCTCGTTCGCGATCAAAGTCGGAGATAGTCTGCGATCGTCTAGACGTCTCTCTGCCATCTGTGTGAGTAACAACACTGACCTCCATGGGGGCGTCTTTTTTGATTGTTGTGTTCTTCATAATTTCGGCGAGATATGGATTAAATCCTTCGGGTGCCATAGGTTTATCTTAAACTATTAAACGGTCCACTATATCGTACATTATATTTTTTGTCAAACCTTGCTATCAATTAGCATAACACGCCTAGAATTTTTTGCAAAGTACCGTTTTTAAGCAACTTAGTAGGTATAATGTTATCGGAGAATAGTATTGCAACAAACAAAAACTCCGATTATAATCGGAGTTTTT
>DATDTU010000068.1:0-6006 GCA_035290705.1 Patescibacteria group bacterium | reverse complement strand
ACCTACGGCAGAAGGCATACGGCCAAGTAATGCAGATACTTCAGAACCAGCTTGGGTAAAGCGGAAAATGTTATCGATAAAAAGCAGCAGGTCTCTCCCCTCTTCGTCGCGGAAGTATTCGGCCATGGCAAGAGCGGTGAGCGCCACGCGAGCGCGAGCGCCTGGTGGTTCGTTCATCTGACCGAAGACAAGAGCGGTTTTTGCGAGTACGCCACTTTCTTTCATTTCGCGGTACAAATCATTACCTTCACGACTGCGTTCGCCGACGCCAGCAAACATGGAATAGCCGCCGTGTTCCTGGGCGATGTTGCGGATAAGTTCTTGGATAAGAACGGTTTTGCCTACGCCCGCGCCACCGAACAAACCAATTTTACCACCACGCAAGAAGGGGCAGATGAGGTCAATGACTTTGATACCGGTTTCCAAAACTTCTGACTTTGTTGATTGTTTGACGAACTCGGGAGCTTTGCGATGGATGGGGTAGGTTTTTTTACTCTTTACGTCTCCAAGCCCATCAATACTTTCACCTACAACATTAAACATGCGGCCAAGGGTTTCGGGGCCGACGGGTACGCTGATTGGTTTGTTGTCGGAGGTGACTTCTTGGCCACGTTCTAGGCCATCGGTGGTGCTCATGGCGATGGTGCGGACGTTATTGCCTCCCAAGTGTTGCTGTACTTCAAGTACGAGCCGATCACCGTTTGGCATTTTGGTTTCAGCGGCGGTGTAGAGGTCAGGGAGTTTTTCAGGGAAGTTGACGTCGACTACGACGCCGATGATTTGGGTTATGTTTCCTTTGAGCATACGGTAAAGTTATTGGTTAATTGTTATTGGTTATTAGTATCGGAGCCTCCTAGTTTGGCTTTTTTTAAGTAGGCAATATATCCATTAAGTTTGATTTTGCATTCTAGACATAGCTGTATTAAATGTTCGATGCTACTTACTTTTTTTATCATTTTAGTATCTTTGATATATATGAGATGATCTCGTGTTTCTTCCAGTGAACCACGCGATTGGCGACAGTATTGAATATTTTCTTGATAGTGAAATCGTCCATAACCTTCCGCGATATTTGCTCCCACTGAATGCGAGGATCTTTTTATTTGTCGTATTAAATCAAATTCAGTTTTTGGTAAGAAATTACACAAGGTAAATACCTTTAATCGTATTTCATGCGCTTGTTTCCAAACATCCAATTCAGTAAAGTCTAAAAATGCCATAAGGTTATTAGTTATTGGTTAATAGTTATTAGTATGAACGAGACAATTGTCTACCAATAACTAATAACTTAATAACCAATAACTTCACTCCAACGCCGCAGCACCACCCACAATTTCACTAATTTCACGGGTAATCCCCGCCTGCCTCGCCTTATTAAACGAATAATTCAATTCCTTAATCATCTCCCCCGCCGCATCACTGGCGCTCTTCATGGCTACCATGCGGGAGCTGTGTTCGGAGGCGTCGGATTCGAGGATGGTTTGGAATACTTGCATTTCGACGAGGCGTGGGAGTAAAACATCTAATACTTGTTTGGTGCCGGGTTCAAACAGGAAAGTGCTTTCCTCTGCCGGAGTTTCATCTACTATTTCAAATTCATCTTGCATGGCCTCCAGACCCCCTCCTCTCGTTCGAGAGCCTGAGGGCTCCTCAGAGCCTGAACGGCCGTCCTCCCCCTCTTGGGGGAGGGAACCGTTGGCTGGTGGGTGGCCGGCTTCTCTCCCCTTCATTAGGGGAGAGACAGAGAGAGGGGTTACAATCACTTCTTCACTCAACGGCAAAATTTGTTTCACCCGCGGAACTTGTTGCACCGCTGAAACAAAATCGGTATACGCAACAACAACCTTATCATATTTACCATTCACATAATCCTGCGTCACCATCTGCACCATTGGCAAAACTTCTTCGATCTTAGTAGTCAAATCTAACTTATCAAATTCGGCAACAATCGGATGGTTAAACCGCTGATACATTTTTTTACCTTTTTTACCGGTGAGGATTATTTCGACTTCCACACTTTGGTTGTCATCCTGAGCGCGAGCGAAGGATCCCTGTCCGTTGGGTGATTGCGGCAGAGATTCTTCACTGCGCTTCGCTTTGTTCAGAATGACAGTATTGTTTTTTTGTTCAGTATCAACAATATACCTATGCGCCTCCTGCAAAAGCCTGCTATTAAACCCACCCGCGAGCCCTCGATTACTCGTAATATAAATCATCCCAACTTTTTTTATCGGTCGCTGGTGCAAAAGCGGATGTAAACGAATATCAGTTTTTTTGGCAATATCCTGCAACATCTCCCACCCCAAATTCGCGTAACTGCGCGTCGCCAAATCATTGGCTACCGCGCGGCGCATTTTGACGGCAGAAATCATCTCCATGGCTTTGGTGATTTTTTTGGTGTTGGAGATGGATTTGATGCGGCGTTTGATTGTCTTTGTATTTAGGGCCATAGTGTGAACGATACATGATACACGTAAAACGATACAATACGATTTATTCTTGGTTTATTTCTCCTTCTAGGCCATCGATGATGGACCAGATCATTTTTGCGATTTCGTTTACCATTTCTAAGCCTTTTATATACTCTGCTTTGGTAATCCAGGCCTGAGTCCTAGCAAAGAAAATTATGTACTTGCATTCCTGACTTGAACCATGGGAGGTTTCGTAAAATGTTAATTTAACTTTTGGGCGTCTTCGAGCGTAACCCTCAACATAGTTCAACATGATTGACATGGCCGCTCGTCGTAGCTGTGATATTGTTCCGTACAATTCTGACTTCGGGAATTTTTTTGTTATTTCGTAATTGAACGTAACGAATTCATGAATTTTAATCTTTAACTTTTTGTGAAATGTCTCCTCCATACATCACAAATGTATCGTTTTACGTGTATCGTGAATCGTCATTTCTTAATCTCCCCAATCGCCTCTTTCAACTCCTTCTCAACCTTCTCGTCCCACTCCCCCTTCGCCATCTTATCAAGTAACGGACGTTTTGACTTATCCAAGAACGCATGCAACTTATCTTCCCATTCCTTCATATTTTTTACTTCCACGTCATTCGCATACCCATTCAATACCGCGTACATAATCGCAACCTGGTGTTCAACTGACATCGGAGCATACTGCGGTTGTTTCAAAACTTCTGTTAGGCGCTGGCCAAGCTCAATCTGTTTTTTGGTCTCTGGGTCGAGATCGCTCGCGAACTGCGCGAAGGCTTCCATTTCACGGAACTGCGCCATGTTTAATTTCATTTTTCCGGCAACTTTTTTCATTGGTTTAGTTTGAGCGGCGCCGCCGACACGAGACACGGAAATTCCAACATTTACTGCTGGGCGAACACCACGATAGAACAAATCACTTTCAAGAAAAATCTGACCATCGGTAATGGAGATCACGTTCGTTGGAATGTACGCGGTCACGTCACCGGCCTGGGTTTCGATAATAGGCAGCGCTGTGATGGAACCACCGCCATGTTCCTTATTACGCCGAGCGGCACGTTCCAAAAGACGAGAGTGGAGATAGAAAACATCACCGGGATACGCCTCACGACCCGGTGGACGGCGGAGCAGAAGAGAAACTTCACGGTAGGCAACGGCTTGTTTGGAAAGATCATCGTAAACAATGAGAACGTCTTTGCCTTGATCCATAAAAAACTCAGCCATGGAGACTCCGGCATACGGAGCAAAGTATTGCAAAGCGGCCGATTCCGCAGCGCCGGCGTTTACTACGATGGTGTAATCCATCGCGCCCGTTTCTTTGAGCTTGGCAACAATACGAGCGACTTTCGCTTCTTTCTGACCAACGGCAACGTACACGCAGATCATATCCTGACCTTTCTGATTAATAATGGTATCAATCGCGACAGCAGTCTTACCAGTCTGGCGGTCTCCAATGATAAGCTCACGCTGTCCACGACCGATAGGGATCATGGCGTCAATTGCCTTGATACCGGTCTGCACCGGCTGACTTACAGGTTCGCGCGCCATTACACCCGGAGCAATTTTTTCAATAGGATAAAACTTCTTGGAATGCAATGCTGCGCCACCGTCAATCGGCTGGCCAAGTGCGTTTACTACGCGTCCGATAAGCTCATCCCCTACCGGTACAGACAAAATGCGGCCGGTGCGCTTTACAGTATCGCCTTCTTTAATGTGTTTGTAATCACCAAAAATAACCGCGCCGACAGTTTCTTCTTCGAGGTTCAAGGCAACACCAAAAGTATTATTTGGGAACTCAAGCATTTCACTCGCCTGACATTTTGTCAGTCCGCTCATACGGGCAATGCCGTCGCCGATGGTGAGGACGGTTCCGACTTCTTCTACCTCAACTTGCTTTTCAAAGGAGGCGACGTTCTTTTTTAGTTCTTCTACTATTTGATTGATACTCATAGACTAATAAGTTAGTAATGCGCGAAACGATACCCCCTCCTCCGTCCTCCCCCTAATGAAGGGGGAGGGAACCGTTGGCCAGCCGGTGGCCGTCTTCTCTCCCCTGCATTAGGGGAGAGACAGAGAGAGGGGTATTGGCTCACGGTTGTACTTCAAATAAGACTCCGCTTTAATCTCTGCAATTGTGCTCGTACACTCCCATCAAAAATCCTATCCTCCGTTTTCACCACAAATCCTCCCAATAAACTTGCATCTGTCTTTTCACGCGCTTCTACTTCATCTCCAAACGCTTTCTTAATATGATTGATTGTTTTAGCGTCGAGCTCGCGCGTTGACGTGATTTCAATATCCACAATTCCATTCTGTTTTTTGGCGTAAGCAACAAAGGCGGCGATAATGGAACCGGCTTGCTTGAGGCGCTGGCGGCGATACAGCAATTCTACGAACTTGCCAATGACCTGAGACAAATCGTGTCCTTTCAGGCCTTTGGTGGCTTCGTATAGCGCCACCGCGTAATCGTGTGATGTTAGCTTAGGCATAGTTACTTGACGCTTTTGAGCATCTCTTCAATTAGTTCGCGATCTTTTTTGTTGTCGATTTTCTCTGAAAGAATTTTCTCGAGCGCCATTACAATAATCTCCGCACTTTCTTTCTTGAAACCGGCAACCATCTCATCTTTTTCAATCCGAATATTTCGCTTGGCTTGGTCAATGAGCAGATCAATTTCCTTCTTCGCCTTCTCCTTCATTTCCGCGCCAAGGTGCACGGCTTCAACAGTAGTTTTTTCCAAAATTTTATTGGCTTCAACCTTAGCTTCATCGATACGCTCCTGGTATTTCTGTTCGCTACGCTGTAAATTTTCTTCTACTTTTTTGGCGTTCGTTAAGCTCTTATCAATAATATCCTGTCGCTCGGACATTTTTTTGGTGAGCGGTTTGAGAATGAGGTACCACAAAGTCAAAGCAACTAAAGCAAAGTTGATGAGCTGGGCAACAAATAGCGAGCCGTTGATACCGAGGGACGCCAACACCCCTTCATTTGCCGGGGCTTCACGAGTTTCAGCGGCGGTAGCGTATAATTCACCCGCTTCTTCTGCGGGGACGGGCGAAGCATTGACTATATCAATAAATTTCATAATTGCAATATATCGATTAAATAACCCAATTCCATCAGGCCATCCCGAGCGTAGCCGAGGGGGCCTGATGAGTTGAATTATTTCATGGTGAAAACTACAACCAGCGCGTAGATGGCGATGGCTTCCGCGAACGCGGCGCCAAGAAGCATGGGGACAAATAGTTTGCCGCCGGCTTCGGGGTTGCGGCCAATGGATTCCATGGCCTTGCTTACGATCCTACCAATCGCGAGGGCTGGCATCATGCCGCCGATAGCGATGGTAATACCTTTGATTATTGCCAACACGTTTTCGTGTGACATAGGTTACCCTTTCTTGATACCCATCTCCGTCGAGCCGCTGTTGGCAGCGTTTGAAAGCTCGGGGTGAGTATCAATAAGTTATTAAGTTAATGGTTATTAGTTAATTAGTAGTACCATTACCAATAACTAATAACCATTAACTAATAACTTCAATGTTCTTCTCCTCCATGCGGCTCCGCCGTCA
>DATDTU010000067.1:0-19870 GCA_035290705.1 Patescibacteria group bacterium | reverse complement strand
TTTAAATCATCTAAATTATAGCTTATTACCACCACCGTACTTGTTCCGCTCACGGTGAATTCACTCACCTCTTCTCCTGCTTTGACATTTGAAGCAGCACCAGTTTCAGTAACTACAACCGCTCGCTCTAAACTAGCGTCTCCCATCTTCGCCACCTGTTCTTTTACCTTTTCCTTATACCCCTGCAATGCCGTTTTTATATCCGCTTCGCTCAGTACCCCAACCTTCTTTGCCCCTCCCACCATTGGTTTGGTGCTCTCCGCGTAAATAACTTTTTGTTTGTCGATTGGTAATCCGGGAATAGTAAAAGTGCTGGGACCAATTTCGCTCGCTGCCCCTGGTTTATCCGCATACACCCCTACGGTTACTTGCCCATTCGCTGGTACATTAACCCGATCCGAAATATGAAAAAGCACTCCGCTTGGAGTCAAAAGACGAGTGGTAGCTATAAGCACCTGATCGGCATTAGTTTTATTATAAATAGTAGCCTCGCCAGTCGCCGTCCCTTCCACCGTTTTATTACCAGTAGGATTAAACTTCTCACTCCAATAAAAAGCCGTGGTAGATACTGTTCCCTTCAATACCGTGCTATTTTGCCCGTTTCCCACCGGCACAATCACCGTCACATTCCGCGCGTCCTCCTTGGCAATCACCGTAATCGTAGCTTTTTTGGAAGTAACAAAAACGACTACCGCTAACAAAGCAATGGTAAGGAGCAAAAAAGACAGCGCGATAATCTTATAAAACCGCACTGGCGGCTCCGGAGTTGGTTGGGTGGACATGCGATGGGTAATCATAAATGTTAGAAGAGTTGGATTCTTGAACAATGTCTATAGTATAGCACAGATCAGAGCAGAAACAAAGGCAGGATCATCATTCCGTCACTCTAAACACCTCCTCCACCGTCGTAACCTTGTTCAAAGCCTTCAAAAGTCCATCTTGGACCATCGTTACCATACCATTCTTCACTGCTATCTCCTCAATAACATATTCCGATACCTTTCCGCTCAAAATCACCTGTTCGATCTCTTTATTCATGGTAAAAATCTCATAAATACCCACCCGCCCCTTATACCCCAGTCCGCTGCACTCCTCACAACCCTTTCCTTTATAAAAATGAAGCTTGTCTAAACTCACCTTCTTCTTCTCCTCGGGCGGCAAAGTTTCTAGAATCTGGGAAACTCGCTTGCGTGTTTCTTCGTCCAAAGTTGCTTCTTCCACGCACGAAGCGCAAATACGTCGCACCAACCGTTGTCCAATAATGGAATTTAATGCTGGTGCTAAAAGAAACGGCTTCACCCCCATCGAAAGAAAACGCGGAATCGCCCCAGCGGCGCCGTTCGTGTGGATAGTCGAAAGCATAAGGTGTCCAGTGAGAGCAGCCTGGATAGCAATTTCCCCCGTTTCCAGATCACGGATTTCTCCTACCATACAAATATCCGGATCCTGGCGCAAAATACTCCGCAACCCCTTCGCAAAGGTATAATCATGACTCGGGTCAACTTGGCTCTGGTTGATGCCTTCCATTTTAATTTCAATCGGATCTTCCAGAGTAATTATTTTTACTCCCGGCTTGTTGAGCGTACGCAAAATGGCATACATGGTGGTAGTTTTGCCGGAGCCGGTGGGGCCAGTAGTCACAATCATGCCGTTTGGTCGCAGTATTTCTCGCTTCAGTCGTTCGTACGCCTCTCCCTCAATCCCCAGACCATCAAACGTCACTCCCGCGCTTCCGCTATGCAAAATTCTCATTACCACGCTTTCGCCGTGAATGGTTGGCATGGTAGACACGCGCACGTCCAGGCTCGCCGAAACGAGACGAAGCGTCACCCGGCCATCTTGCGGTCGATCGGTAATATTAATTTTTAACGCCGCCAAAAGTTTGATGCGCGACACAAACCGCTTCCACTGATCTTTGGGGAGTGTCGCCACGTCATGCAATACTCCGTCGATGCGATAGCGTACCGCGACCTTCTCTTCCTCTGCCTCTACGTGAATATCCGAGGCGTTAATCTTGAGCGCTGAGGCAATAACAAGCGTTAAAATATCGGTGATAGAAACTTGCCTGAATTGTTCCTGCAGACTCGCGAGGTTGTCTATGGCTGCCGAGTACTTATTCAATTCTTCATCGGTAATCACGATATCCTTGGTCACCGGCTTCACGATGGGAATGGTAGCGTAGAGCTTAAAGACATGTTCCAGGCTATGTTCCGATATAAGATAGGTCTCCACATCAGCGTGATGCTGTTCGCCCAGTTGATACACCATTTCGGCGATCTCTTCGCTTGGTTCGAGCGCGCCGAGCCGAAGCTGTTCGGGGGTAGCGTAAAAACACACGACTTTCTTTTCGCGCGCCACCTGCTCGGGAATAATATGAAGCGCTTCGCCCGAAATAGGAAAAGCGCCGAGATCAATATACGGAAGACCGGCCTCAGCCGCCTGTGCCGCCGCCAGCTGTTCTTTGTCCTTGACACCGAGCTCTTTCATTTTCTCGGTCAATTTCACGGTAGCGCTGTCCCGGTCGGTACCAGCCGGCTGCTTTGTTTTGCCGGAAGACGCGGAGTCGTGCGGCGGATGAGACAGTAAATCATTAATGGAAGGAAAACCTGACATACAATAAGATAAAGGTATTACACTTCACCGCGACGCACTGCCCTCCCGAGCCAATGTACCACCCGGCTCGCTAAACTTTCGTGATGCATTTTCATGAACAAATAAATCCAGGCGCTCGTCGTGAAGGCGTTAAATATCGCTCCGGTGATACCAATCAAAAGTACAAATAAAACTGTGTTCAGTACTACCGCTACCTTGAGAAGCGTTAAATAGCCGCTAAACCCAGCGATAAGTGTCAGGAGAGTAGTCGGAATCAGAATAATGTATGAACCGGCAAAAAGAATAAGAATTAATAAAAAGTTACACAGTACCAAAATGAGGCTCAGTTCTAACGAAACCAAAATGTGCCGCGAAAACAGATGCCAGCCGCGCCGTAGCGCGTCGAACAATCCTCGCTCCTCTACCACCACGTACCCAGCCGAATAAATCCCCACCGCCGAAATCACGAGTGCGGTGAAAAGAATAACCGAGAGCAAGACCACCATGGCTACCGAGGTCAAGGTCGTTTCCGAAACAGCATAGATATTAAGAAGAAACGCAAGCGCCGCGATGAGGAGAGCCAGCAGAATTTTTTCTACCACCGAAATAGCAAGTAATCGCCAAAAATGTTTCACGCCTAGTCGCCACGCTTTGCGAACATTCGGGAAGGTCTGTTTTTTAAACCAGCTAGCCGCAAGCGCGATGAGTGTCCCCTGCGAAGCCACGGCCGCGCCCACCGTAAGCGCTATCAGGCTCACAAGAATAACACATAACCACAAAAACAAAAGCAATCCTTCGCCAGTTTGAGTAGCCTCAAGTAGCCACCGTCCGGCTATCCGCCAACTCGAGCCTCCTCCACTACCTTCAGCCAGTACAAAAAATTGACCCAGAAAATTATTTAAACCAAACTGCCCCGCAAGTACCGAAAACAACCCAAAAATCCAGAGTAATTTATGGTGCCAAACCAGTTTCCAGGCGTGAGATAAAGCTTGGCGATAAGATGGTTCAAGCATAAGACACGGATTATACTAATGAATGTGGATTACATAGATGTGCGAAATGCGAAAGGCTGCGAAAAGTGCGAAATTGCCACCTCTCCTCCGCTCGTTCGGCAAGCTCAGAGCGCTCTGAGCACGGGTCGAAGAGCGCAGAGGAGAGGTTGGGTGAGGTCTCGCTTTTCGCATGTTTCGCAGCCTTTCGCATTTCGCACATAATCCCACAAGGTCCAATTTTGGAATGTAATGTATATATAGTATAGCATACTTAAAAAAACTAAACCACCAGTTTTACTGGTGGATTTATACTCTTAAAACAAATTCCTCATTCTTGCCTAGCCCTTAAAAGTTCCAGCTCCCTTGATAAGCCGATCATCGGCTTTAATTCCTGCCTCTTGTAACAACTGTGGATTCGCGATTACATCAAGCGCGCCTCGCACCCTATATCCCTGACGGTTCAGCTCTTTCAATGTATCCATAAACGCCCTATCGCTTGGCGCGGCAGCATAAGCTTCTATTACCTTTTCAACATCCGCTCGCAAATCTCTTTTATCAATTTCTGCTACAGCTGTTTCCTGTCCGCGCGCCGCGGTCTCTACCGAAGGAGGGACAAGACGCAAACCAGGAGCAGGGGATTTGGTTCCAGGCTTCTGTGGGGATGCGTCGTACAGTTTACTCACCAAGTCTCCAAATTGATTTCCATAGAGATCCCTTAATTTGTCGTTTGCTTCTTGATTCCCACTTAAAGCATCGTAATCAACTCCGTTCCCAACGAGATACCGAACCGCATTATCAATGGGTAGTTTGCTCTTCACCACCGTATCAATATACTCATCGATGTCCCTAGATTGTTCGGGCAGAACAACTGCCTCGCCTCTAAAGCTCATAAGTGTATAAGTTAAAATCATATATAGAATAACAAAAAACAGCAATTTGTCAATCGCTGTTTTTTATGTATGTAGAATTATTGTTACCTACCCCGTTATCTCAATGCCGGGGCCGGACTTGGAGCTCGGTTGCGGCACGCCCATTATTGCTTCAATTTCTTCTTGCTCAAGCGTTTCTTTTTCCATGAGCGCGGCCACCAACTTCTCCAGTTTATCCCGATTCTCTTCGATAGTCTTTTTAGCCACCCGCTCCGCCTCTACAATAATCTTTTGAATCTCCGCGTCTATAGCTTCGGCAGTTTTTTCACTGTAGTCTCTGTCTTCTTGAGCTCGTCCGCCCAGGAACACTAAATCTTCATGGTCGCCAAATGTTCGCGCCCCTAAAGTCCCGTTCATACCATAACGAGTTACCATATTGCGCGCGATGCGCGTGGCATTTTTAAGGTCGCTCGAAGGACCCGTGGAAATATTCTCATCGCCGAAAAACATTTTCTCCACAACATAGCCGCCGAGAGCCATAGCTAAATCATCTTTAAACTGGGCGAGTGTAATATAGCGCTTGTCCTCCGAAGGCATCTTCATAGTATACCCCCCAGCCGATCCACGCGAAATAATTGAAACTTTACGAACCGGGTCAGAATTAGGAAGGAGATATCCCACGACCGTGTGACCTGCTTCGTGGTAGGCAGTTGTCTTTTTATCACGTTCACTGATAATTCTGCTTTTACGCTCCGGACCAAGCAACACCTTCTCAATGCTTTCCAGCACTTCTTTTTCGCTAATTAATTTTAGATCTCTCCGGACCGCTAAAATAGCCGCTTCATTCAGAAGATTTGCCAAATCAGCTCCGGAAAAACCAGGAGTACGTTCAGCGATTTTACGAATACTGACATCCGCAGCCAGTGGCTTGCCTTTTACATGTACGGCTAAAATCTCTTCACGATCTTTGATGTCCGGCATGTCGATCACTACCCGGCGATCAAAACGACCGGGACGAAGCAGCGCCGGATCGAGCACGTCAGGACGATTCGTCGCCGCCATGACAATCACGCCGAGGTTCGCTTCAAAACCATCCATTTCAACTAAAATTTGGTTAAGTGTTTGTTCGCGCTCATCATGTCCGCCCCCCATGCCGGAGCCTCGACGGCGGCCCACCGCGTCGATCTCATCAATAAAGATAATGGCCGGAGCTTCTTTTTTCGCCTTGCCAAATAAATCACGCACCCGAGAGGCGCCCACACCCACAAACATTTCCACGAACTCCGAACCACTCATGTGGAAAAACGGCACATTCGCCTCCCCCGCCACCGCTTTAGCCAGCAACGTCTTGCCGGTACCGGGCGCGCCCATCAAAAGCACGCCTTTCGGAATCTTCGCGCCCATGTCCACGAATTTTTTCTGATCACGCAAGAACTCAACCACTTCCACTAATTCTTCCTTCGCCTCCTTCGCCCCGGCCACGTCTTTAAACGTCTTTTGGTCTTTATCTTCGGGTTTCACCTGGCGCGGGTTGCTCTGTCCAAACCCCATCGCTTTGTTGTTCATCCCCTGCACGCCACGCGTCATGAAGTAGAAAAAGACAATGATAATAATAAGCGGGAGTAGTGCCGGCACAATATTCGCCGCCCAAAATTTCCACGAACTCTGATCCTTCACTTCCACCTGCACGCCATTGAGGGCCTGCGGATTAACTCCATAATTTTTCACAATATCCCCAAACGACTCCTGCGCCTCTTTCTTGGCCTCCTGTAGCCGCGCCCCCGCGTCTTTCTTTTCTATTTGGAGCGTATCTCCCTGCACCACAACTTTTTTCACTTCGCCCTTGTTTATTTCTTCCACCAGCTGAGCAATACCGATCGTTTCCGGCTTCTTGTCTCCTCCACGCCGCACGAAGCTGAGCACGCCCGCGATCAGCAACAACGCCGCGAAAATAATAAGAAAATTTTTAATAAAACTACGCATATGTAGATAATTGACTTAGAAAAGCTGTTACGCTTACAGCTCATGAATTATTGGCTTATTCTACAATATCTTCCGCAAAAAGGCAAGCTGAGCCTTAATATAAAACAACCCGCTCCTAGCGGATTGTTTTAAACGACAAATTCTTATTTCACCTCTTCCTCGCCCGCCCCAGCTTCCACAGAAGCGTCGGCGGGTTTCGTGTCTTCCTTGTCTACCACAGCTTTTGCAACAGGTTCGTCCTTTGTATCTCCCTTGTCCGCCGCAGCTTTCTTGCCCGCCAAAGCTTTAGCGTCGGCGGGAGCGGAGGCGGACGCCTTTCTCCCACTCTTCCCTTTCACCCCAGCGAGCTTCAACCCCAACCGATGTTCCGTTGGCTCCAACGACACAATTTCAAGCTCTAATTCCTGCCCAACTTTAAACTTATCATGCAAGTTGGCAATCGGTTCGTCGGAAACTTCCGAAATATGGGCGAGACCATGGATCTCTTTATCGAGCCCTACCATAAGACCAAAGGTTTCGATCTTGAGGATCTTGCCTTTCACCTTATCTCCTACCTTATACTTCTCTTTTACGCTCTTCCATGGATCTTCTACGATACGTTTAATGGAAAGATAAATCTTTGAGTGATCAAGCTGAATAATTTGCGCTTTGACCTTATCCCCTACCTTAAGCATGTCTTTGGGGTGATCAATGCGCTGCCAAGCGATTTCGGAAATATGCACCAACCCCTCGAGCCCTTCACCAAATTTGATAAACGCACCAAAAGAAGTAAGCGCGCTCACTTCGCCGTCCACCACGTCCCCGATCTTATACGACTCAAGCACCGCCTTCTGGGAATCTTCCCACACCGCGCGCTCAGACACAATCAATTTCTCTTCTTTTTCATCCGCGTCAATAACTTTCACTTCCAATTCTTTTCCCACGAGCTCACGCAGTTTGTCGAGAATACGATTCTTGTCTCCTCCCGCAACGCGGGGATAATTATCAGGGCTAAGCTGTGACACTGGCATAAAACCCTGCATCGCTTCTACCTGCATCATGAGACCTCCCTTATTCGCGCCCAAAACTTTGGCCTTGAGAGTTATATTATCTTTCATCCATTTCCGAAGGCCGTCCCAGGCTTTTTGGTAACCAGCAATGCGGAAAGACAATTCCATTTCACCGTTCTCATTTTCGAGCTCAACCACGGTCGCTTCCACTTCATCCCCCACTTTAAGGTTAGCGTACTCCCGAGCTTCAGCGAAAAGTTCTTGCCCGCGCACCACGCCGGTTGTCATCCCTTCGATATCAATATGAATCTCTCCGCGATCAACAAAAATAACTTTGCCCTTGATAACTTCCCCTTCCTTAGGAACGTTCACCGCGTGCGTTTGCAGCAACGATTTAAAATCTTGCTCTTTTACTGCCTTATCATTATCTGACATAAATATTGGTTCCCATATTTGCGTCGCTCGTTCGGAAAAACATTAAAAACCGTTTTAATGTTTTTCTCTCACTCGGCTTGCAAATAAAAAAAACTTGCCTAACCCGACCCTCGGCAAGCCAAGGATGAGTGCTCTTCTCTAAGGTGGAAGGGCTTAATAAGTAAGTTGTTAAGTGGCCTTAGTTTAGCAAAGGTTCTAAGGGTTGTCAAGGGCTAGAAAGTTGGTATTTACCCTTGCCTTCCCCCCTTAAATATGTTAAAATAAACGCACTAAATCGCTTTCTCCGCCTCTCCAGCGGACCCGCCGATTAGGCGGGGCATTTCGCACATCTAATACGAACTAATCTCACCACCATATGCATCTTAGTTGGTTAGGTCAAACCTGCGTCAAGCTCCAAACCAAAAATATGGATGAAGACGTCACTATTCTTATTGACGCGTATAAACCAGCGAAGGGGGACTTCCCGCGCAGTTTCAGCCCTACCGTCGCGCTGTTTTCGCACGGCCAAGAAAACGCCGCCACCCTCTCCCAAAATCCCTTTGTTTTAGACACGCTCGGCGAGTGTGAAATTAAAAACGTCATGATCACTGCCTGGCCCACGAACGCAGAAAACATCGTGTACAAAATTAACGCCGAAGGGCTCGCGCTCGTCCACTTGGGCCGCATGCATAAAAAAGCCGAGCTTTCTGAACTAGAAAAAATTGGCAATATTGATATTCTGTTTATCCCCGTTGGAAACGGTAGCGCTTACCTCTCTGCCGAAGATGCCGCCGACCTCACCACTGCGCTCGAGCCGCGCATTGTCATCCCCATCGCCTACCAGTGTGACACCGACCCTGCCGCCAAGCCAGTGAGTGAATTTACTAAAGAATTGGGCCTCAAACCGGAAGTAACTGATAAAAAAATCATCATCAAGAAAAAAGATCTGCCGCAAGAAGAAACGAAATTGTTCATTTTAGAAAAAAGTATTTAGTATAACGTAAGTCTAAGAATTAATATTAAGGAGGAATGTATGGCCATCCCTGCCAACCGCCCAAAACGGACGAGTAAAAAAAAGAAGATGGAAGCGCTGGATGAGGAATCACACACTCTTTTACCCGTCAAAAAAGAGCCAACTGAACTGACAGCACAAAACCCTGCCCCTTCGTATGAACAATATCTAGAACGCGCTCGCCAGCAAAACGCCGCCCGCTCCTGGATGTGGGTAGGAGTGGTGAGCGTCGCTACCATGATTATCATTCTCTGGGGCTGGGCCATGAAAAGCAAAATGGATACGCTCAATTGGAGAAAGGCGCCGGAGAAACAACTGTTTGAAAAGACTCGCGCCGAGTGGGGCAAAGTATTTTCCGACAACCAAGATAACACCGAACAGTTGGGACAAACCAAGGAAGATTTGAAGGGAGCGCTCCAACAAATTTTGACTGCGACGTCTAGTGGTACAGTCGCACCTTCAAGCACAACTAGTACGATAAAATAATTTTAATTTCTAGTTTTCAATTTTCAAACAATTATTCAATGATTCCAGTCTGTCATCCTGAGCGAAGGCCGCAGCCGTAGCGAAGGATCTCTGTCGGTCAGGTGATTGAGACGGAGATCCTTCGGCTGTGGCCTCAGGATGACAATTGACACATTGAAAATTACATCATTGTTTAAAAATTAGAAAGTGAAAATTGAAAATTTTACACCGTATGTCCGAACAACCAAAACTCCTCGAGCAAAACATCGGCAAAATCGCTAACATGCCGATTGTCGACGAAGTCAAAAAATCCTACCTCGAATACGCCATGAGCGTTATTGTTTCGCGCGCGCTGCCGGATGTTCGTGACGGTCTCAAACCGGTGCACCGCCGTATTCTCTACGCCATGTGGAACATCGGCTTGCGCCACACCGCCAAATTCCGCAAATCCGCGAACGTAGTCGGTGAGGTGATGGCCAAATACCACCCCCATGGCGACTCCGCGATTTATGACTCGCTCGTCCGTATGGCCCAGGACTTTGCCATGCGCTATCGCCTCGTTGACGGCCAAGGAAACTTTGGCAGTATGGATGGGGACAATGCCGCGGCCATGCGTTATACCGAAGCGCGTCTCACCGCCATTGCGGAAGAAATGCTCTACGACATCGAAAAAAACACCGTCAATTTCATCCCCAACTACGATGGCGCGCACCAAGAACCAACGGTCTTGCCGACCAAAGTTCCGAACCTACTTCTCAACGGCACGCTCGGCATAGCGGTCGGCATGGCCACCAGCATCCCCCCACACAACCTCGGCGAACTCTGCGATGGCATCGCCCAACTTATCGAAAAACCCAAAACAACTATCGAAGAACTGTGCGAAATTGTCAGAGGCCCAGACTTCCCTACCGGCGGCATCATCTATAACAAACGTGACATGGCCACAGCCTTTGCTACCGGTCGAGGCGGCGTGGTGATGCGCGCGAAAGCCGAGATTGAAGAAACGAAAAATGGCCTGTTCCGAATTATCGTGACTGAAGTCCCCTACCAGGTGAACAAGGCCGACATGATTGAGAAGATTGCGACGCTCGTGCAAGAAAAAAAGATTGAAGGAATTAAAGACTTGCGTGATGAGTCCAACAAAGACGGCGTCCGCGTGGTCATCGAACTCAAAAAAGATTCCTACCCCAAAAAAATCTTGAACCAACTTTTTAAACTTACCGACTTACAGACAACTTTCCACTACAACATGCTCGCGCTGGTGGACGGACTCCAGCCGCGCGTTTTGAACCTCAAAAATATCCTTGAGGAATTCATCAAGCACCGCCAAATCGTTATCCGCCGCCGCACCGAATTCGACCTCGAGAAAGCCAAAGACCGCGCCCACATTTTGGAAGGCCTCAAAATGGCGCTCGATAAAATTGATCTCGTCATCAAAACTATCCGCGCGTCACAAGATAAGGATGAGGCCAAGGTGGAACTCATGAAAAAATTCAAATTCAGCGACCGCCAGACTACCGCAATCTTAGAAATGCGTCTTCAACAGCTTGCCAACCTCGAGCGCCAAAAAATTGAAGACGAACTGAAAGAAAAGAAAGCACTCATCAAAGAACTCGAATCAATTCTCGCTTCCGAAACCAAAATTCTTGGCATCGTCAAAACCGAAACCAAAGAGCTCAAAGAAAAATACGCCGACGACCGCAAAACGCAAATCATCGCGCATGGCGTGAAAGAGTTTACCACCGAGGACTTAATCCCGAACGAACCAACGGTCGTGATGGTTACTACCGATGGCTACGTAAAACGCCTGCCCCCCGACACCTTCAAACAGCAATCCCGCGGCGGTAAAGGTGTTATTGGCACCACGACCAAAGAAGAAGAATCCGTGGATCAGCTCATCACCACCAACACCCACGATAACATGCTCTTCTTCACCAACCGCGGCCGCGTGTTCCAGCTCATGGCCTATGATATCCCGGTTGGGAGCCGCACTGCCAAGGGTCAAGCATTAGTTAATTTCCTCCAGCTTGCTCCGAATGAAAAAGTAACAACCATGCTTGCGACAAGTGATATGGAAAAATATAAATTCCTGGTGATGGTAACCAACAAAGGCACCATCAAAAAAACCGCTGTCGAAGACTTCGCGAACGTGCGCCGGAGCGGGTTAATTGCGCTCAAACTCAAAGGTGATGAAAACCTCGAATGGGTCAAACCATCCACTGGTACCGACGAAATTATCCTCGCGACCAACGGCGGCCAAGCCATCCGCTTCAAAGAAAAAGACGTCCGCCAAATGGGCCGCACTGCTGCCGGAGTCCGCGGCATGAAACTCAAGAGTAACGACGACATTATCGGCATGGATATTATCGGCGACAAGAAAAAGAATGTGGAATTCCTTGTCGTCGGCGCGAACGGCACCGGCAAGTGCACCGCCCTCGAAGAATATAAAGTCCAAGGGCGCGGCGGCTCTGGCATCAAAACCGTCAACGTCACCGACAAAACCGGCCCACTGGTGTTTGCCCGCGTGGTAGATCGCGATGTGGTGACCGAACAGGATCTCATGATGATGAGCGCGAAAGGTCAAGTAATTCGTTTGCCGTTCAAGTCTATAAATACTTCTGGAAGGGCGACACAGGGGGTGCGGTTGATGCGGTTTAAGGAAGGTGGGGATCGGGTGGCGAGTGTGACTATATTGTAAACACAGATTCAGACAGATTGCCACCGCCATGAAGCGGGGTCCCGCTGTGGCGGGATGAAACGGATTCAAACAGATTATAAACGTAGAGACGCCCCGTTGGGGCGTCTCTTTAGATGACAACCAAAAATTACTCTTCTTCTCTCTCCAGTCTTTCTATTCTTTTAAGTCCACTGTCTAGTTCGCCATCGTCGATCTTTCCGAGTTGATGGTGTGCCAAAAGTAAGGTTCTTTCGGCTTCCAGCGCCGCGCTCTTTAATTCCTTTATTGTTGCTTTATCCCCGCCTTTCCGCTCTGCCTGCACCCACTCCCTACTTTTACGATTCCACTCCTCAAAATGAGGATCTGCCCTAAGCTCTTCCATGCGCTTTAATAATTCTGGATCCTCCTCGCCTGCCCGTAGTGGAGCCGGTCTAGGAACCATGTCGCCGAGTCCTAACTTGGACACCCTTGCTCTCTCTTCTCGTTCAGCCTTTCTCCCTCCTAAATTATCCTCTCTCCGCGCTTCTTCCTCAATGCTCCTGCCTACTGATTCATCAATTTCTTTCTCACTAACAACATGACGACCAGCCATAGAGTCCACCATAGCAGCGGCTGATTCACTTATATACCTATGCGCTAATTGATATCTTTCGCGGCTCTCTTGTAGTTCACGCTCTTCGGGACTCAGCTTTGCTTTTTTATCTGGCGACATTGTCATTTTTGAAAGGTCTATCGGTCTCTTTTCCATAGAATCTAAATTGGTTTAAAAATAAAAATTCTAACTCTGCTCTACCTTGCTTTCTTTAAATTGAGGTACATAAAAATTACCTTCTTTATACCCCATCTTATCAAGTTTTCCTGTCGCCTGCTTCAGTTCCTCAAGTCGATTTTTATCTCCCTGTTGGTGAAGAGCCACATGAACACGCCCCATATCATCAACTGCCGCAATAATATTATTATTGACAGCGTAACTCCTTTTATCCGGAACGGCTAAACCTTTCTGCTGGTATTCCTCTACCGTTGTCGGTTCTTGGGTTTTCCACATCTTATTCATATTCTCAACACTGGAGAATACGCTTGGCAATGAAGAAAATTCCCTCCCTGATTCTGGGGTTGCCATAGAATCTCTTTATTGAATAAATCTACCTCAAATAGTACTCTCTCTCTCTCTGCATTTCAACCTATCCTGTGGATAACAAAAATAGGTTGCGCTATCTCGATAACTCTGTTACCCTTCCCTCATATGCCCCCAAAAAACGAAAAACTCTTCACCGCAGTAGAATCCGGCGACCTTGAAGCAGTGAAAACCGCGCTCGCCGAAGGCGCCGATATAAATGCTAAAGACACGGATAACTACACCGCCTTAAACAAGGCGGCGGACGAGGGTAATTTTGACATCGTGGAATTTCTGGTTGAAAACGGCGCGGATATCAACAATAAAGGAGGGAATGACAAAACGCCGCTCATGAACACCATTTATCCGAGCACGGCAAAGGATGATCACAATCGCATCCTCCAGTATCTCATTGCCAAAAAAGCGGACATTTCGGACGAACTACTTATGCGCGTAAAAATTAAAACAGACGCTTTGAAAGAAAACGCTGAAACCGGCATGGTACTACCCGAAGCAGCCGAAATCTGGGATCGACTTCTTGGATACTTGAAACTCGCGCGGGCGCGCCAAGATTTTACCATCCTCATAAAAAATCTATCTCACGAGGAAACAGAAATTCGCCGAAGCGCCGCTGATATCATCTTAGCTATACTCTTTACTTTTGATGATACAGATATTTCTGAGGCTGTGACCGCCCTACAAAAATCATTAGAAGACACCGATGAAGACACTCGCCGCCTTGCTGCCTCAAGTCTCTGCATTAATTTTGTAAGCAAAAAAGATGCCGCCGCGTTAAAAAAATTACTACATCACAAAGACGTCGCTGTAAAAAAACAGGCAACCTACGCCATTACTCAACAAATTCAACTTGGTAAAGATGTCTCGATTGCTAAAGAGATGGTAGAGGAATTGCTGCGGGATGAAGATGAGAGGGTGAAGGAGTTGGCTAGTGAGGCATTGGGAACGATGA
This sequence comes from Patescibacteria group bacterium, assembly GCA_035290705.1. GTDB lineage: Bacteria > Patescibacteriota > Patescibacteriia > Magasanikbacterales > GWA2-37-8 > DATDTU01. Next base: position 5,793 of record DATDTU010000067.1, on the reverse strand, counting down.
AGGCAAAATAAATAAGTAATAAAAACCTTCTCAAGTTGAGAAGGTTTTTATTTTACACGTTTTTATTTAACAATCTGTTTCACCGCTTTCACAATTGCCTCCGCATCAATCTCCTCATACGCCAATAACTCCTCCGGTTTCCCGCTCCTCGGCATCTTCCGCACCGCCAATCGTTCAACAATCACGTCACTTAAATCTTTAATCTTTAATCTTACATCTTCAATCGCACTCGCCACCGCCTCCCCCATCCCACCCTCCGCGTAATGATCCTCCACGGTAATAATCGTCCCTGTCTCTCTGGCTGCCTTCTCGAGCGTCGCCACATCAATCGGCCTAATACTATACAAATCAATCACCCGAATTTTTATTCCTTCTTTCAAAAGCAGTTTGTACGCCTGCAACGCTTCGTACACCGTGATACCGGCCGCGACTACTGTCGCCACGTCCTCCTTACTCGCGTGCAAAATTTTACTGCCACCAATGGGAAAAGTCTCATCACTGGGATAAATAACTAACGTGTCTTCTCGCGTCATCCGTAGATACACATTCCCCTCATGTCTCGCCGCTTCTTCGACAAGCCGCTCTGCCGAAACTGCGTCACATGGATACAACACCGCGCAATTCTGCACCGCTCGAAACATCGCGATATCCTCCAGACCCATCTGTGACGAACCATCCGGCCCGATTGACACGCCCACATGCGAACCAACAAATTTAATATTCGCGTTCGAATACTGACTCATCCGAATCTGATCAAACGCCCGGGTAAAGAAAGCGCCAAACGTGGACACAAACGGAATTTTTCCTCGGCGTGACAGCCCGAGCGCCGCCCCCACCATATTCTGCTCCCCAATATACATCTCAAAAAATCGCTGCGGAAAGGTTTTCTTAAATGTCTCCGCGTGCGTTGAATTACTCACCCCCGCATCCAGCACCACCATATTTGGAAATCTTCCCATAATCCTCACTAGTGCACTGCCGTATGCCTTTCGCGGAGCAACCGCTTCTCCCAAGGAGTAGGAGAGTTCCGATTTGAAATTTGAAAATTGATTGGAAATTGAAAATTGAAAATTGAAAATTTTTGTCCGCGCCGGCTGAGCAACCTCACCCCGAAGTTGAGTATCAATCTTGCCCAACTGCTCCAATGCCCTTTCACACTCTTCAGCGGACAAAGTCTTCCCATGCCAATGATTCTTCCCCTCCAAAAACGAAACCCCTTTACCCTTCACTGTCTTCGCCACAATCATCACCGGCTTTCCTTTTACCTTCAACGCTTTTTTATACGCCGCCGCAATCTCCTTCATCGAATGCCCATTCACCAAAATCGTCTGCCACCCAAAAGACGACAAAATTTTCACAAAATCCTTCGCCCCATGCTCCTTGGCATTTTTCCAGCGCACACTCTCGCCCGCCTGCTCGAGTCCACTTACGTCCAAAATCCCAATCAAATTATCCAGTTTATAATGCGCGGCAATCTGTATTGCTTCGTAATTCGAGCCTTCAAACATCTCCCCATCGCCAAGCAATACAAATGTTTTGTACGGCAACTTGTCGAGCTTCGCGTTCAGCGCCATTCCGACGCCAATAGATAATCCTTGTCCGAGCGACCCTGTCGCCGCTTCGGTATACCGAAACCGCATCGTTGGATGCCCCTCAAGCGGACTGTCGAATTTTCGCAATTGCATTAATTCTTCCTCACTAACTTTCCCCGCGGCCGCGTAGAGAGAATAGAGCAGCGGCGACGCGTGGCCTTTGGAAAAAATGAGACGATCGTTGGTTGGGTTTTCCGGATGATCGAGATCAGCATGAAAAAATCCACCGAACATAAGAGTCGTCATTAAATCAGTGGCTGACAATGAAGAGGTGGGGTGGCCGGAGCCAGCGGCGGTGGTGGATTTGAGAATATAATAGCGGACTAAGCGGGCTAGATTTTGTAATTGGGAAGGAATCATACGAGGATTATTATAGCAGTTGGGGAGGAGAAAAACAAACAAAAAACCACCCCCGCACTACATCCACAATTGTATTGTGAACATAGTGCGTAGGAGGGTGGTGTTTGCCCTCCGACGCGGATTTTCAGCGACCGCTCGTTTGGGTGCGGGTGATCTCGCTCAGGCGACCGGTGTAGGCTCCGGGGGTCGTGCCGGTGCACTCGCCGGTGGCGAACCGGTATGTCACATCGACGCGACCGAGATCGGTCTTGGCCTTCTCGAAGAAGGTCGCCACCACATACACCCTGTCATGGTCGTAGAGGTTGATCTTGATCTCCACGCGGGTTGAGTGCTGGACCATCTCCATGAGGGTGTTGCGCTCGCCCCAGCCGCCGAGAAAGACCTTGTAGAGGGGCTGAATCGCCATCGGCACCATGGACTCGGGGACGCTGCTCAGCCCACCGTGGCCGAAGTCACGGCCGGTGAGGCAGACCCAGATGACGGCCTTGGCGAATTCGAGGGCCGCCTGAATTCCGAGCGCGCCCTTCACCTCGTGGCCGGACTGCACATTGAGCCAGTCCTGCAACTGCTTGCCGAACGTGACATTGCACTTCCTGACCTTAGTCCTCTTGCTCATGGCGATTTCTCCTTTTTGGATAGGCTCGCTGGGGCCTGTTAGGGTGCATGCCAATATGGCAGCGCCTTCCCTCGCTCAAGTACTCATAAAATAATCTAGCGAAAGAATGCAAATTAACGCTTAATAATAACGCAAAGCAAAACATTTGTCAATGGTCTGTATACGCAGCTATAGAAAAAATGGCTAGAATTAAACAAAAAACAGAAATCCACTGGATCTCCGCTCTATGTGCTCTCAGTGCGAATCGAACGCACATTTATGGCTTCGGAGGCCATTGTCCTATCCATTAAACGATGAGAGCAAATCCCTAATTTGTTGTTTCAGCAATCTACGCCCTTCGGTTGTCTTCAAAAACCTCTCTCTGCGCCGCGCATCCGATTCTTTTAAGTAACACTCATAATGAATTAAGATTGGGTTTTTACCTTTCGTAGAGTCAACCTTCCCACGCTTATGTTCAATAGTTCTCTGTCTCAAATTTGCTGTTGAACCTTTATAAAGATCATTATTTTTTAATTTTAGAATGTAAACGTAATACATAGTAGAGTACGTAACCCCAGCGCAACTTCGCCCAGTCATTCGACTGGGCGCCCGGTCGGATGACCGGGCGGAGGCTTGTGTTCTATCCGTTAAACTACGGGGACAATTTTTAAATTACTTTTCTCAACTTTCTAAACAACCGATACATCGTATACTTCCCCGGTGAAATAATCAAGTCAAACGTACCTGGATCTCCTTGGATTGTGCCTCCAAACCCGAGTTTAAAACGAGTAATACCGGCATAGGGGTGATGTTGATCGTACTCATACCCAACTTCGGGATGGAGGTGATGCCCGCTATCAAAATAAAACTTTCCCGTGCGGCGCGCCCGCTCCAAAGCCGTGAGAGGAGCAATGCCAAAAAAATCATAATGGGTATACCCAAGTTGTTTCGCGAGCTTAATAGCTTCCCACTGCACCAAGTGCGGCGCCATAAGCTGGCGATACGCGTGGTCCGAAGCGCCGTACAAGTAATACATCGTGGTACCAAATCCAATAAAACACCCGGCCGCAACCGCTTCATCTCCAAAATAAATAGTCCGTTGATGTACGATCGGTGAAGACACTACCGCTGCGTAACTTTTTTTCGTGTGGAGCGCGAAGTGGTCGCGTTCACCGGTTTTTTTCATGAGCTGCCAAAAAGTAGGGAAATCTTTTTCTGTTTTCACGCGCAATCCTTTTTTTTCGGCAAGACGAATATTATAGCGCGTCTTTTGTTGCATGGCGGCGAGCAACTCGTCTTCAGATTTTTCTACATTCAAAATTAGCGTAACGGCGGGATTAATGTCCTCGTTCTTACGAGCGGTCTGGCGCTCAAAACTGAAATCAAAATTATGGTGGCTCTCAATGCGAAAAAACAAACAGCCATGTTCTTCAAAATATTTTTTAAACGTTTTATATACTTCTTGAACACTCGTTCCCGTGACTGGCGGCCACGGTTCGGTTTCCCCTAAAAATCTCGGCCCTTTCGCGCAAAGCGCATACTTCCCGCCCAGTGGTAAATGCTTATACACCACCTGCGCCTGCGCAATCGTTTCTCCGCCTTCAACTACCGCCAACCGTTCCACTGTCTGCCCGGTCGCTTTGAGACATTCGCCCCATTCCCACGATTGCAAAAAATGCGGCCGCTCGGAGCGTTCGAGCAACCACGTATCCCATTTCTCTTTGTCTTTCACAACTTCAATTATCATAACAATTGAGCAATGTAACAATTGAACAATGAAAATACCTTTAAACAAGTCGTCGTAATCTTCGTAACCAGCTATATAAATGGTAAGAAGTAGAATTTAAAATTATATCAAACGTACCTGGACTTTCTACTACTTCACCACCAAACCCAATCTTAAACTTCGTTATCCCCGCGTATGGATGCTTCCGATCATAATCGTAATTACCGCCTGTACCGTTTTGCGTGTCTCGTGTATCGTGTTTCCGCGGCGCAATCCCAAAAAAATCATACTGCTTGTAGCCCAGTTTCTTCGCGAGCTTAATCGCCTCCCACTGAATCAAGTACGGAGCCAGCAAATCGTGGTACTCGTAATCCGAAGCGGCGTAGAGATAGGTAAACGTATTCCCAAATCCAACAAAGATGGCGGTCGCGACCACTTTGTCACCCTGAAACGCGGCAATCTGGTGAGATAGCGTCGAGGCAAGCACTGACTCGTAACGCCTCTTTGGATGAAGATTAAACTTGTCACGTTTGCCAGTCTGTTGAAGAAGTTGCCACAAAACTTGCACATCTTTTTTATTGCTAACTGTTACCTGTTTACTTTCCGCCGTCCGTATACTATACCGCGTCTTCTTCTGCATCGCACCAAGTAATTCATCTTCCGATTTACTGAGATCAAGAATAGTGGTGGTGCGGGGGTTGATGTCACGCACCGTAGCTTGTAGCTTGTAGCTTGTAGCTTGTAGGGGTTCGATGCGAAAAAAAATACAACTTTTTTCTTTTAAAAAATTTATTAATAATATATATTCTTCATTCTTCATTCTTACTTCTTCATTCTTCCTAAATACTGGCCCCTTCGCGCAAAACCCATACCTCCACCCAAACGGTAGATTCTGATAAATTACCTGCGCCTGCGCCACCACCTGGCCCGCGTCAACAACCGCGAGCCGCTCCACCTCTTTCCCCTCCGCCCGTAACACCTCCCCCCACCCCCAGGACTGCAAAAAAGAGCCTTGCTGCTCCAAGAGCCAGGCATCCCAGCGGTCAGATTGGTCTATGGTAATTATTTCCATATCCGGCATTTTACTGTAGAATAGGAGAAAAAGCAATTGCTCTGCGTTAGGGCAAAACCCTGCCGCCACTCTTGCCAAAATATCCATTTTATAGTACACTACGCTCACTTCTACTCTTAACCAAGGCTGTTATAATTCTGCGTTAATCCGCGTTACTATCCGCGCCTGCCTGCGGTAGGCAGGTTATTCTGCTTCTAAAGTTGACAGAAACGGAATGACATCGATAGTTACCGAGAAAAAAGTGGAAAAGAATCAGTCTGCTATCTAGCTATATGGGATTACCCGGCCATCGTCGTACCTCAAGCCACAAACATCGCCGCGCCGCGCACTTTGCGCTTCAAGCAAACACCATTACCACTTGCCCCAAATGCAAAAAGCCGATCTTGCCGCATCGCGCTTGCGCTTTCTGTGGAACCTATCGCGGGCGACAAGTTGTTAAAGTAAAATA
>DATDTU010000066.1:0-2891 GCA_035290705.1 Patescibacteria group bacterium | reverse complement strand
TGCCAAATCCGCCCGGCACAATGAGCGCGTCATATTTTTTTAATTCCGCGAGCGCGCGCGGATTTTTTTCATATTCTTCCGCGTTCAGCCATGCGATAACCGGATGCGCATTTTCCGCATACGATGCGTGTTTAATCGCTTCGATGACCGAGATGTAAGAATCAGACAACGTAAACTTACCCGTGCCAAAGTATTTTCCTACTACCGCGATTTTGAGCGGCTCAGAAGCTGACTGCACATTGGAAACAAATCGTTCCCACAGTTTATTCTTCTTCTCCCGTAAACGCAGTTTTAAGCGCTTAGCCAACAGGTCACTAAAATGCTGTTTCTCAAAATTTGCCGGCACATCATAAATGCTCTCCACGTCCGGCGCCGCGATCACTTCTTCTTGCGAACGCAAGCCGCAGAACACCGCGAGCTTCTCCAGCCGCGGGGCGTCAAGCTCCGTGCGCCCGCGCGCCACAATAAAATCCGCCTGAATGCCGCTCGCATTAAGCGCGCGCGCTGCGTGCTGGGTCGGTTTGGTTTTCATTTCTCCTAAGTGCCCCGGAATGGGAAGATAACTCACCAATACAAACAGCACACCCTCCGGAGCTTCCAGTTTCATCATGCGCGCCGCTTCCAAAAAAAGAATATTTTCATATTCACCAACGGTGCCTCCAATCTCTATGACCATCACCCGCGCCTTGGTGTTTTCAGCGGCCCGTTTAATGCGACCGATGACTTCGAGCGGAATATGCGGCACCACCTGCACGCATTTCCCCTTATAATACATACTGCGTTCTTTCTCAATCACACTTTGGTATACCCGGCCGGTGGTCATATAATTCGCCGAGGTGATATCCGTATCCAAAAACCGTTCGTAATTCCCAATATCCTGATCCGTCTCATCCGCGTCATCAGTTACAAACACTTCTCCATGCTCTATGGGGTTCATGGTACCCGCGTCCAGGTTCACATAGGGGTCAATCTTAATGGCCGAAACATTGAGACCGCGATTTTTTAAAATTCTCCCGATCGAAGCGACGGTTATCCCCTTGCCTACTCCACTGAGTACCCCACCGACGACGAAAATGTATTTTGTTTTGGACATAACGTAGCTTTAAAATATCTAATTTCTAATGTCTAACCATACGAGACACGATACACATAAAACGATACACACGTCGATTGTATCGTACTACGTGTATCGTGTATCGTTTTCGGTATTTAGAAATTAGGCATTAGAAATTAGATGAGTTAGAAATTTATTTTGTCGCCAGAACAGTTACCGTGACCTCCGCCTCGAGCCCATGCCGAAACTTCATCTTTACTACATGGCTCCCCACTTCCTTAATCGGCTTCATCACCACTTGTTCTTTCTCAACTTTAAATCCCTGCTTCTGCAAAGCCTCCGCCACCTTCTGAGCGGTCACCGCGGCGTAGAGCGATCCGCCTTCGCTCGCTTTTTCTTTCAGTTCCACTTCCACCCCATCAATTCGAGCGGCCAGCTGCTGCTGTTCATGCAGGTCTCGTTCGGCTTGCTTGGCTTCACGCTGGTGGCGGTTCTCAATTTCTTGAAGCATTCGCGGAGATGCTTGCACGGCCAAGTGCCGGGGAAATAAAAAATTACGGGCATACCCTTCGGCCACTTCTTTGATTTCATCAACATTCCCCAATCCCGTCACTTTTTGGAGTAAAACCACTTTCATATTCTGAACGGCTCAGCTTGCTTTTTTCAATAATGTACCGTATTATTATACTACTTTATCTATCACCGCGCAATGATCCCTCGTATGGACAAATCTATCCCCCCCACCCCCCCACTCACTGCCTCAAAATCCGGTCTCATTACCTTGGTCGGTCGCTCTAATACCGGCAAATCCACGCTGCTTAATACCCTGGTTGGAACCAAAATTGCCGCTGTCACCGACAAACCCCAAACCACTCGCAACGTCATTCATGGAGTGTTAAACCATCCGCTCGGGCAAGCAGTCTTTGTGGATACTCCCGGCATCTTTCGAGAACACCATACTCCCCTGTCCGGTCAACTCACCGAACGCGTGCACGAAGCAGTCAAAGAGATTGATCTTGTCATCTATGTGGTTGACCCGGGAAAATCCCTTGGTCCCGAGGAACGTTCGATCCTATCGCTCGTGCGCAAACTCCCCGTGCCAAAAATTTTGGTAATCAATAAAAGCGATCTGCCCAAACTAGAAAAAGAATTCCTTGATGACTACCTGGCCTTAGCCGATGAATTCAACGCCGTCTTTCAACTCTCCGCCCTGCGCAATCGCCATGTGCAGCCGCTGGTTGAAAAAGTATTTGAGCTGTTGCCTAAGGGAGAACCCTATTACCCGCCCGAGCAACTCACGAACGTCGACAAAAATTTTTGGGTAGCCGAACTCATTCGTGAAAAAATTTTCCTCGCGCTGCGCAAAGAAGTTCCCTACACCACAACTGTGGAAGTAGACGCGATCGAAGAAAAACCAGCTTCCCATCCTTCGCAAAGGAGGGGACGGGAGGGGAGATCTCGCCCATCACCCACGGACACTATATACGTCATCAAGGCTCGTGTACTCACCTACGACCGCCGCTACAAACAAATGATCATCGGCGCCAAAGGCCGCGCCATCAAAGAAATCGGCATTGCCGCCCGCAAAGAACTGGAACAAGCGCTCAATAAAAAAGTATACTTGGAGTTAGAGGTAGAAACCGACACTCACTGGATGGATCGGGTGTAAATATCTTCCTGTCCAACCGTCTTACATTATATAGATGAGCTTTTGTGGTATCTTTTTTATGGTTGAGCTTCCAAATGGAGCGGTCTTTCCTGATTGCTGTCGACCCCGAGCGACATGTGTACATTTCACATAATACGTTATACCAACTGTAATCCCCGTGAAAACCTG
>DATDTU010000065.1:0-6672 GCA_035290705.1 Patescibacteria group bacterium | reverse complement strand
GAGCCGTTATGCAAAATGCTTGGCGCATTTTGCATAACTACCTATAAACAAACCCATTGATTATTGTTGTTAAACAAGCTATAATTTACACATCTACTTTAAACCAAGGAGGGGTATGGTACAAAATCATTACTATCCGAGCCAGGATCCGATGGTCAAGCTGACGCAGGAGATGAAGTTGCGTAAATTTAGCGAAAAAACGATTAAAAGTTACTGCTATTATATTACCAATTGCCTGGCTTGGTCAAGGAAGAATGCGAGGGACATAAATACGGATGATATTCGGGCATATTTGGAAAAGATGGCGGATGAACAGGCGGCGGCTTCTACTTTGAACACGGCGTATAGCGCGCTTAAATTCTATTTTGGGAATATTCTGCGGCGGAAGTTTTTTCTGTCGGTGCCGCGAGCGAAAAAGGATAAAAAGTTACCCACTGTCCTTTCTCGAGAAGAAGTGCAACGGATGATTGCTTTAACCAAAAATCCTAAACACCACTGCATGCTGAGTTTGCTGTATGGCGCGGGGCTACGGGTAGGGGAGTTGGTTCGTTTGCGTGCGCAGGATGTTGATATAGCGCGTGGAATGATTATTGTTAAAAACAGCAAAGGAGCGAAGGATCGTTGTACGATTTTACCGAGTAAACTAAAGGAAGTTTTGACAAAGCAAAAAAGTTTAAAACAACCGTCCGATTATCTATTTACTAACGGCCAAGGCGGTCGGCTGACTGAGGAAACTGCGCAAAAAGTGGTGGGGCAGGCGAGCGAACGAGCCGCTGTTGATAAGCGTGTTTCGCCTCACACCTTGCGTCATAGTTTTGCCACGCATTTGCTGGAAAATGGCGTGGACGTGCGGTATGTGCAAGAACTCTTGGGGCACGCAAGCATCCGCACCACACAAATATATACGCATGTGACAAGCAACGCGATTCGGGCTATCGCTAGTCCGTTGGATGTATAATTATGTCAGTATATTCTATTTTAGAAACATCGCCGAGCAAGGATTATGAACTTCTTGACAGCGGTGAAGGGGAAAAGCTCGAGCGCTATGGCGAGCTTTTGGTTGTGCGCCCGGATCCACAGGCGTTATGGAAAAAGCGGTTGTCGGAAATGGAGTGGAAAAAGGTGGATGCCGAATTTAAGCGTGATGCTAAGTATGCTAATTGGAAAACACGGAAAGATTTTCCGGAACGGTGGGCAATAGAGTTTGGTGGTTTGAAATTTTGGATAAAGTTGTCAGCTTTTAAACATACAGGAATTTTTCCGGAGCAGGCGGGGAATTGGGAGTGGATAGGGCGAAAGATTAAAGATTGTAGATTAAAGATTAAAGACGACAAAGTGAGTGTTTTGAATTTGTTTGGGTATACGGGTGGGGCAACCCTAGCTGCAGCCCAAGCCGGTGCCGAAGTAGTTCATCTCGATGGGTCGAAAGTGGCGATTGGGTGGGCGAAGGATAATGCGGAGTTGTCGGGACTTGGTGATAAGCCTATCCGATGGATTTTGGATGATGCGGTGAAATTTGTGAAGCGCGAGATTAAACGTGGCAGAAAATATGATGGCATTATCATGGATCCACCGGCGTTTGGGCATGGGCCGGGTGGGGAGGTGTGGAAAATTGAAGAGCATTTTTTGGAATTGTTGGATTTGTGCAAACAGGTGTTGTCGGATAAGCCATTATTTTTTTTGATAAACGGCTACGCTTCGGGGTATTCGGCGATTGCGTATAAAAATAATTTGGAAGATTTAATGAAGGGACATATCGGCGAAGTTGAAATTGGAGAACTTACCATTCAAGAATCGGGGAGCGACCGGTTGTTGCCAGCGGGAATTTTCGCGCGGTGGGGAGCAAAGGAATAACACAAATGCCCCGACGTGACGTCGGGGCCACGAATCTTGCGAATATAATTGTATTCGCAAGTTTCGTGGGCCTGCCTACCGGCAGGTAGGCTCACAAGCCATTCGTAATTATCCTTAAATATATATGCAGAAAAAATTTCTTATTCTTTTGAGTGTTGTGGTAGTCGTCAGCGCAGCGTTTTTGCTATTTAATTCTTTATCACCGCGTTCTATGTCAACAGAGGCCTTTTGCACCGGACCGTTGTCTGAGTGTGTGGGGAAAAAAGTAAAGTTGGTTGGGGAGTTAACCAAAGAGGTTCAGCAGGGAATGGACGCGCCGACTGGAGATTTTTTTAACAAGGAGTATTTTAAAATAAAGGGTGGGGGGCGGATAGTAATCCATTCCCAAGCGCCGATGGCGGTGGCGGAACGGACTCCGATTGAAGTAATTGGAGTGGTGACAGCAGTGACCGGCGGTGGGACGCCAGGGGAAAAGCTCGAGGTGGAAACGACCGAGTATCAGCTGTTGGTAGAAGAATGGAAGAAAGTTGAGTAAAAGGTATGGGTGATCTGCGGGTGCTTTACGAAGATAATCATCTTATCGCGGTCTACAAACCGGCTGGGGTTTTGGTGCAGGCGGACGATACGAAGGATCCGACACTCATGGATGAGGTGAAATATTATTTGAAGCAAAAATATCATAAAACCGGCAAAGTTTTTTTAGGTTTGATGCATCGGCTGGATCGTCCCGTAGCGGGGATTATTTTATTTGCCAAAACGAGCAAAGGAGCATCCCGACTGTCCGAACAGTTTCGGAAGCATGAGGTGGAGAAGATTTACCACGCGTTAGTGGTTGGTAAGCCGCCGAAGAAAAAAGATACATTGGTGCATTTTTTAAAAAAGGATCCACAGGCGAATCGGACTACGGTCTACGGACCTGCCTCGCCGGCAGGCAGGCTACAGACTACGGACTCCCAGCGTGCGGAATTGACATATGAGGTTGTAGAGACGTATGCTGCCGTGAAGACGCGATCAATCGCGTCTCTACTGCGAATTATTTTAGGTACCGGTCGGCCGCACCAGATTCGAGCGCAACTTTCCGCGATTGGTTGCCCCATTGTTGGGGACGTCAAATACGGCGCGCCCGAGCCGCTGCCGGACCGATCGCTCGCGCTCGCGGCGACGTCATTGCGTTTTAAGCGGGCGACTGAGGATAAGGAAGAATTCATTCAGATTGATGTTCCGGAGGCGTGGCAAAAAATGGTATGATCGAACAAATTATTGATCTACACATCCATTCAAAATATTCCCGAGCCTGCTCGCCAGCTTTGGAATTGCCCAATATTGCCAGAGCTTGCGAAGGGAAGGGGATTGACATTGTTTCTACAGGCGATTTTACTCACCCGCTTTGGTTTAGGCATTTAGAAGAGAACTTAGTAGAGGAGAATAGCGGAATTTTTAAAGTGAAGGGGCTGGCGAGTAAAACAAGATTTATTTTGGGAACAGAGATTTCTTGTATTTATAAACATAAAGATAAAACCCGCCGTATCCATCTGCTTATTTTTGCTCCTAGTTTCGAAGCGGTAAGAAAGTTTAACACAGAACTTGAAAAGCGCAAGGTAAACCTCAAAGCGGATGGACGGCCGATTATGGGGCTTTCGGCCAAAACAATCGTACAGATTTGTTTGGATATCGATCCGACAATGATGATAATTCCGGCGCACGCTTGGACGCCGTGGTTCGCGGTGTTTGGTTCTAAATCGGGGTATAATTCGTTGGAGGAGTGTTTTGAAGAAATAACACCAGAAATTTTTGCCATTGAAACAGGGTTATCAAGCGATCCGCCAATGAATCACCGTCTTACCCAGCTCGATCGAATTACGCTTATATCCAATTCGGACGCGCATAGCCTAGACAATCTTGGCCGGGAGGCAAATGTTTTTCAATTTGAGAGTGAAAAAGAGATTACGTACCAAGAGATCCGGCGCGTATTAAAAGAGCAGGACAAGGAAAAGTTTTTGTATACGATTGAATTTTATCCGGAAGAGGGGAAGTACCATTGCGATGGGCACGCTGCCTGTGGCGTACGCCTCTCTCCTCCAGAGAGTAAACGAGAAAAACTACTTTGTCCCAAATGCAAAAAACCTCTTACCATTGGGGTACTGCATCGAGTGGATGATTTAGCAGATCGCGCAGAGGATTCCATCTCAATGGAGAAGTTTGTTCCCCACCGATACATTGTTCCGCTCGCTGAGATTATTGGGAGGAGTTTTGAAGTGGGGGTGAAAAGCAAAAAGGTAGTTGAGGAATATCGGCGAATGACCAAGAGCCTCGGAAGCGAGTTCCATATACTGCTCCATGCTTCGCTTAGCGATATCGAGCGGGCAGTAAGCGACAAGAATGTTGCCTTGGGGATTCGGCATATGCGCGAAGGTAAGGTAAAAATAAGTCCGGGATATGACGGAGTGTATGGAGTGGTAGATGTATTTCCCGAAGCGAAACCAAGCGGGCCAAAGCAAACTCAGCTATTGTAAAAAACAAAAACCCTGTACCAAAACGGTACAGGGTTTTTAGAAGAACTAACGTTTCTTTTTCTTACCACCTTTCTTTTTCTTAGCTACCTTCTTCTTTGCTTTTTTCTTCTTAGCCATACTAGACACCCCCTTTCATAATCTATCTCTCAGGTAAGAGATAGGGATGAAGTAATTTTTTCGTGCCTCGCGATCGCGAGAAAAAATTTTTGAGAAGAAATTTTTACAAGACAAGCATGTTTGTAAAAAATTCCTTTCGACCTACTACCATTATATGACGTTTGAGAGAAAAAATAAATACAAAATGAAGAAAGTTATGCACACCCCTTCGCTCCGACGCGAGTCGGAGCTACGGGGTGCAAGCAGGCGAGAAAAAAAGAAAATATTTTTAAAATAAAATCACCAAATGTATTTTGGTGACTGCGTGCCCCCAGAGAGGACCCGCCTACGCGCGAGCTTCGGCGGGCAGGTCGAACTTGAGTAGTTATTTGTGCCCCCAGAGAGGATCGAACTCCCATCTTCAGGTTTCCGCCTTCGCTCGGCTACGGCGGATAAACTGCGCCTGATATTTGTGCGCCCGGCAGGAATCGAACCCACATATACAGCTTCGAAGGCTGTTGTCCTATCCGTTGAACGACGGGCGCTCGGCTTCGCGTTGCTACGCCGAGCGAGCGCTCTTGGTGCTTGCACTGCGAAGCCTCGTTTTCGGCGAGGCGAAGTAGTGTGGATCGGCCGGGGATCGAACCCGGGACCTTGGGCTTAAGAGGCCCCTGCTCTACCAGCTGAGCTACCGATCCATTTGTGGGCAATAAGCTCTAAGCACTAAGCTATAAGCCGGTTAGCCTCTCGTGCTTAGAACTTACTAGCTTAGAGCTTAGTACTTTTTAAATCGGATCACCCTCACCACGCTTCATCACATTAATTTTTGGTCCTTTCCAACCTTTGGCTTTTATGGCTGCTTCAGCGGCTTCGGTTTGCGCTTCTTGTTTGCTGCTGCCTTCTCCGGCTGCCACCAGATCTTTATCAAGAAATATGCCGACCCGAAAATTTTTGGCGTGATCGGGACCTTCTTCGTGGAGTACTCGGTAGGTGGGGGTAATACCCAGAAGTTCCTGCGCGGATTCTTGGAAGCGGCTCTTGGCATCCATATAGAGTCCTTGTTCGAGTACGTCTGGCAGTTTTATAAGTATCCAACGAGTAACGAATTGCTGCGTAATGTCGTATCCTTGGTCGAGGTAGATGGCGCCAATGAGCGCTTCGATGGCGTTCGCCATAATGTAATCGCGCGCTTTGGTGCCGGCGTCTTTGGCTTCGCCGTGGCTGAGAAAGAGGTACGGTTCCATGCCAATTTCGTAGGCGATGCTCGCGAGCATGTCGGCGTTTACAAGCGCCGCGCGCCAGTTGGTGAGTTCACCTTCGGGGTTGGCGTATTCGTGGAACAGAAATTCCGTCACCGCCAGTTCCAGTACCGCGTCTCCCAAAAATTCCAGACGTTCATTTTGCCCGAGCGGGAAATCACGGTGTTCGTTGAGGTAAGAACGATGGACAAACGCTTGAACCAAGAGCTCTTTGCGGCGGAAGGTGATACCAAGTTTTTCTTCCAAGGTAGAGAATTTTTTTTCTTCCACTTCGGGAAGGTTATAAATTGTTGAGGTGCGTGGCATACAACGTAGGTTGTATCGCTTATCGTGTATCGCGTAGGGTTACTAAGCGATAGGCGACAGGCGATAGAATTAATTAGATTTAAAATTTAAGATGGTGATGGCGAATCGGCGGGTGGTTTTTTGTCGGCTGGCTCAGTTGAATCGGTGGGCGCTTTGTCTTTGACTAAATCATTGTACATTGATCCGAGCACGCCGTTCACAAATTTTCCGGAAGAAGGACCGCCAAAACTTTTTGCCAACTCAATCGCTTCGTTGATGGCAACTTTGGGGGGAACTTCTTTGGAGAAGTGCAACTCGTAGACACCGAGGCGCAGAATGTTACGGTCAACGATAGTAATTTGGCTGATGGGCCAGCTGGGGGCGTATTTGCTAATGAGCGCGTCGATTTCGGAGAGACGCTCGATAGCTCCATCAATGAGCTTTTTGCTAAACTCATTTTCATCGAGTCCGGGGCCAAATTCTTTTAAGTTATGGTCAAGAATCGCGGGTAACGCGGCCGTGGGTTGACCACGAAAGTCCCACTCAAAGAGGGATTGCATGGCAATGGAACGAGCGAGATGGCGGTTGGGCATAGACACGATTCACGAGACACGTAAAACGATACAATTATGTCGTGTCTGTATCGTATTGCGTGTATCGTGTCT
>DATDTU010000064.1:0-9659 GCA_035290705.1 Patescibacteria group bacterium | reverse complement strand
CCCCTATTCTCCGGCGCTTGCAATGAACATTCGATTTGTAATTGATCGCCATAATGATATTGCGGATAGAGGCGGGTTTTGAGGATGGTTTTACCCGCCACCGGCGATAAGACGCCCGCCCCGGGCGTCTCTACAATATGTGAAACAGACAACGTATACCTCGCCTCGCTAATCCGCACATCCGGCTCCTCGCTCACCCAGCCGACGAGCGTAACTTTTTTACCAGTATATGAACACAACTGGCTAGGATCATGGCAATCGGGAATGGTAATGAGTAATCGCCACGCGCCCAATATAAAAAATAAAAGACACAAGAGACAAAAACGAAAGACGACTTTGTGCCAAAAAATAATAATAAGAAATAAAGATAGAAATAGGGAAACAAAAAAATAGTATGCCAATGAAACTGGAAATTGGAAACTAGAAATTAGGGAACCAATTATTGTCCCTTCCTTGCGAAGGAGGGGTGAAGGGGAGGTCTGCCAATCAAACCACGAAAATATTCCTACGCCCAAGATAGAACAAAAACAAAACGCGAGGAACGTTTTGCTTTTTGATTGTATGATTTTCTGCAATCCCTCCCTAAACATATTTAAACTTCGATGCTCTTTCCCTCTTCAATTACCATCCACTGGATTCCCGCTTCACCGAGAAGCTTTTCTGGCGCTAAATAAAATGGCCCAGGAAATTTAAGAAAGGCATCGTGTACGGGGAAGCACATTTTTGGTTTTATTTTCTTGGCATAATCTATCGCCCATTCCATTTTCATCCAGGGAGCTACCGCCGGGTAGGCTAGAATTTCGCAGGGCACGATATTCTCTACCGAATCGCCACCGTAAAAAAATTTATTCGCAATCCGGTAGCCGGTGTTGCGAACTATTGGATAACTTGGGTAAATCATGGCGTGGTCCACACCAAACCCTTCTACCAAAACATCTTTGATAATCGTGCTTTGCTTATCCTGCAACAGCTCAAATGGAATGCTTTCCGCTTTTAATTTTTCTCCCACTCCAGTATTAGTGTAAATTTTTGCTTTCGGATTGTTTCTCATAATGATCCGAACCGAATCGGCGTTCAAATGGTCCTGATGTTCGTGGGTAATTAAAACAGCATCAACATTCTCTGCGTCATTTTGTAAAGTCGAATAACTGCCTGGATCAACAAGTATCCGAGCGTTTCCTTCTTCTACCAAAAGACACGAGTGACCAAACTTAGTTATTTTCATAATGATACCTTACGAGCTACGAAATAGATTCAATAGCGGTAATGAGATCTTCCAAAACTCTTGGCAACTCCTCCACTTTGCTCTGACGGGATGTCTTAAGGAAACTGTCATATGCTTGTGTTACACGAATCGTCTGAACACTATCGCTATCCCACCTATATGTATCAATCTTATCAGCCATAATTGCCAGCTCTCTTATTACCGGATTCATAATGGTAGACAATTCCATTTCACTGTATAGGCGCGCTTTCTCCTCTGCTTTCAAATAAGACAGGTGCCCTTTTACCTTTTCAACATTTCCCTTTATTGCCTGCGCCAATTTTGCGGGCCGGTCAATTTTTTCACCCGCCAAAAATTCTTTAGTGGCGTTAATAAGACCGAAAAATTTTTCTTTCATACTTTAAATTTTAAACCACAATACTCACCAACTTCCCCTTCACATAAATCACCTTCTTTAGCTCTTTCCCTTCGAGCCACTTCTGTATTTTTTCTGACGCGAGCACTAGATTCTTCACCTCATCCTCCCCTGTCTCAGCACCAACCTCAATCTGGTCGCGTACCTTGCCATTGACCTGGATGGCGATGGTAATTTTTTCTTCCTTCGCGAGTTCCGGGTCATATTGTGGCCACGCCGCGTACGGTAGGGGTTCAATATCTTGAACCCTATCGTTTGCACCATACACCGACCATAATTCCTCGGCAATATGCGGTGCAAATGGGGAAAGTAATTTAATAAAAATTTGGTACGTGTTACGTGATACGTGTTCTTCTTTCATCATCTCGTTCGTGAGTTCCATGAGAGCCGCAATGGCGGTATTGAAACGCATAGCGTCAATATCTTCCGTCACCTTACGGATCGTCTGGTGGAGTTTCGATTGAAAATTAGAAATTGAAAATTGAAAATTCAAAGAGTCGTCAGACGCCACTTTTTCCTGTAAACTCCAGACTCTATCCAAGAACCTGCGCACTCCAACCAGTCCATTCGTATCCCACTTCACCGCCTGATCAAACGGCCCCATGAACATAATATACATACGAAAAGCATCCGCGCCAAATTTTTCAACCATCTCATCCGGGTTCACCACGTTACCAAGAGACTTACTCATTTTCTGCCCATCTTCGGCAAGGATCATGCCGTGGCTCGTGCGTTTTTTGTATGGCTCGCGGGTTGGTACCAGGCCGATGTCGTAGAGGAACTGGTTCCAGAAACGGGAATATAAAAGATGGAGTACGGTATGTTCCATACCGCCGTTGTACCAATCCACTCCGCCCAAAAATTTGTCACCCTGTTTGTCATCCTGAGCCGCAGCGAAGGATCTCTGTCCGTTTGGTGGTTGAGATAGAGATTCCTCCTTCGTCGTCGGAATGACAGTTTTATGTCCCATCCAATATTCCAACTTCTCTTTCGATGCAAACTCTTTATCATTGTACGGATCAACATACCGAAGGAAATACCAACTTGACCCTGCCCAGTTAGGCATCGTATCAGTTTCACGCCTCGCTGGCCCGCCACATTTTGGACAAGTGGTTTTTACCCAATCGGTCATTGCAGCGAGCGGTGATTCACCGGTGTCGGTAGGTTGATATTTTTCTACTTTGGGGAGTTTGAGTGGAAGTTGGTCTGCGGGAAGGTGGATCCAACCACTACTTACGCTCGTCTCTAACACATGTGGTTCGACGGTAACCGAACCATCTTGTTTGTCGGTACTGCTAAAGTGCGGCACGTTTGGATTTACTAGCTGAAGGTTGCCATCAAGGATTGAAGTTAATTCCCGTAAATGTTCCTCTTTTATAATCGGAAAATTTTTATCTCCTAAAATTACAAACTCCTCTGCTTTGCTTTTTATTTTTTTCCAATCAAACTTCCAATCGGTGCTTTTCTCCACCGCTGGTCGTGGATTATCATTATATTCCGGTTTAAAAACCGGATCCACTAAAATCGCTTTGGCAATCTTTTTCTTTATCTTCTCTAACAACTTATACACGACAGCACCACCCAGGCTATGTCCTGTCACAATTGTATTCTCATCGATAGCGAAAGGAGCGTTGTCTAAAATGAATTGAACCTGTTCGTCCACATTTGGTTCGTCAGTATTCGGCAAATCTGGATTCCAAACTTGGTGCCCCTGTTTTTCTAATTCCATTTTTAGCCACGGTTTAAACCCTCGCTTTGAGGTTGAACCGTATCCATGGATGATAATATAATTGTATTTCCGGTTCTTGCACGCCTCACAATACACCAACGGAATCGGCTCACCCCAATACCGCTGACGACTAAACACCCAGTCGCGCAATTTGTAATTCACCTGACGTTTTCCGTACCCATATTCCTCAAGCCAGTCTAACATTGTTTCTTTAGCAAACTTGGTCGGAGAAAGATTGAGAAAACCAGAATCAACGTTGACGCCTTCATCCGTGAACGCCTCCTGAACGACGGCACTCCCCTCGCGCTGCCCCGCCTGATATAAAGGAACGGGCAACACAACTTGTTTAATCGGCAACCCATACTTCTTCGCAAATTCAAAATCCCTCTCATCGTGCGCCGGCACGGCCATAATAGCGCCGGTGCCAACACCACCCATTACATAATTCGTAATCCATACAGGAATTTCTTCCTTAGTTGCTGGGTTGACTGCCTTGATACCTGCGTCGACTCCAGTTTTTTCCTTCTCCTCTCGATCTAATGTTTTCTGTTCGGCAAGTGTTTTTTCAACATATTTTTTAACTTCCTCACTCGCTTGCCAACCTACGTCAAGCCAACTTTTGGCAAGTTCCGCCGAAACTGCTACAAACGTCGCGCCAAAAATAGTATCAGGGCGCGTGGTGAAGACTTCGACAAATTGGCCAACACCCCCCGCCATGCCCTGCGGGGCGCCCCCCTCAAGGGGGGATTTTTCGTTCTTTAATCTTAAATCTTTAATCTTAAATCTTACAGTCGCGCCTTCGCTTCGCCCGATCCAATTTTCCTGCTGAATTCGTGCTTGTGGAATGTAATCCACTTCTTTCAATCCTTCGAGAAGTTTATCCGCGTATTTTGTGATTGCGAGCATCCACTGCTCCTTATTCCTCTTTTCAACAGGTGTGCCACAGCGCTCACAACAGCCATTGACTACTTCTTCGTTCGCGAGACCAATTTTATCTTTCGGGCACCAATTGATCGGCTGATTTTTTTTGTACGCTAGGCCATGTTTAAAAAATTGCAAAAAAATCCACTGGGTCCATTTGTAGTATTTTGGATCAGTGGTGTCGACAGAACGGGACCAATCGAAACTATAGCCGAGACTTTTTAGCTGGCGAGTAAATGTCGCGATATTTTCGGCAGTAACTTCGGCTGGCGGTCGGCCGGTTTTGATGGCGTAATTTTCCGTCGGGAGTCCGAACGCGTCAAAACCGATTGGGTAGAGCACGTTGTACCCTTCCATTCTTTTCTTACGAGAAATCACATCCATTG
Organism: Patescibacteria group bacterium; assembly: GCA_035290705.1. Lineage (GTDB taxonomy): Bacteria > Patescibacteriota > Patescibacteriia > Magasanikbacterales > GWA2-37-8 > DATDTU01. The sequence continues at coordinate 4,983 of DATDTU010000064.1, read as the reverse complement.
CGGTAAATGGACGAGGATGGCCGACGTGCAAGCCGGCACCGGAGGGGTATGGGAATTCGATGAGAGAATAAAACTTTTGCTTTTTAGAATCTTCTTTTACTTCAAACGTCTTTTCTTTCTCCCAGAATTGCTGCCATTTCCGCTCTATTTTTTTAGGATCATATCTTTGCATACTATTTTTGTTTAGTCCGCCGTAGTCCCGACTCGCGTCGGGACGAAGGCGACCCACTTGGGTTCTATTTTCTTTGGGTCGTACTTCTTCATAGTACCCATATTTTACAGCAATTCTTAACAAAGTCAATAAACAATTGCCAAAATTTGGAGTTACTTGACGAGAAGGCAAAACTACGGTATATTTATTTTTCGAAAACTCAATACAGCTCGGTTGTGGTGCAACACACCCTAACCGAGCTGGATGGAGCGGTGGACATGCGGAGAGATAAACCGCTTACTGTCGAGCCAAGAATGAATGGAGGACGGACATGATTGCACCTGCACGCTGGGCCAGCGGCTTCCTCATCATCATCGTAGGGGTGGTCCTGGTATTACTCACGGGGGGAATCGTGGTGGCAGGCGTGATCGACAAGTTCGACACGCCTACCGTCGGGTCGCCGGCGACCTACGCCTGTCGGGACCATCCTGATATGCGCGGAGCCGTGGCTGGAATAGCCAGGTGCTACAACCCCGGAGGTGGGGAGCTGCGCTGTGCCGCCGGGTACGTGTGCCACGTGGAAGGGATCCACGGAAGCGAAAAGGCCAGCCACACGGTACCGCCGGGTGGTTCCATTTCGCTGGCGCAGAACTGGGACTACCAGCTCACCCGGGCCGAGCAGCAGCCGATCCAGAAGGAGGCGAATTGAACAACACGACGGGCGTCCTCCGCCGCCCGTCAGCTTCAAAAATAAGCAACTTGTCCCCTTGGGACAAGTTTTTTATTTAAGAGAAAAGTTTCATTATTTGTGGATGAAGTTTTGGATTCGCGATTACCAGATCTCTCTGCCCTCGTTGCCATGCTTCCCCTTTGCTATCAGTGACCTTTGCCCCGGCTTCGGAACAAATAAGCATGGGAGCAAGATAATCATGGTCATACCCACAGTTGATGGCAAAAAAGTCTACACCCCCCATCGCTAAGTGGCAGGCGCTGAGCATGGTCCCAAAGTTATGGAGCCAACCTTTGGTTTCGGTAATAAATCGGCTGGCCATTTTTTTGAATCCACCGGTATCGTTAGCGGTGTCCCGAACAATGCAACCGAAACAAAAATCCAATGAATCAGTTGTATTAACCGTGATACGCTTATTATTTAAAAAAGCGCCTTTGCCCTTTTCGGCAAAAAATAATTCGTTGGAAAGCGGATTGTATACGGTAGCGAGGTATGGTTCACCGTTTTTCATTACCGCGATAAGCTGGCACCAAAACGAAATACCCATGGCAAAATTCCTCGTTCCGTCTATCGGGTCAATCACCCATTCATATTCCGCGCCCGGGTTGATATCCTCTTTGGATTCTTCGGTGTGGATGTGGTGCGTGGGAAATTTCTCTTGAATGCGGCTTACCAACAATTTCTCTACCGCGATATCCGCCTCGGTAACGAGGTCGCCGCGGTTGGCTTTGAAACTCGCGTGGACGCCTTTATAAAAATAATCCTTTGCTAACGCGCCAGACTCGATAATAATTGTTTTGAGAAATTCTTGCATAAGTAATTTTCGTATTTTACTTAAAACAGCACAGATAATCAAGTAATACGCCCTACCTCGAAGCACCCCTCGATCCCCAGACGGCACGAATGCTCGAGACGCTCGAAGACGATCTGCGGGCCAGGGGCATCATCTCCACCGAGACACAACCGCACCCCGCCCCCTGAAACCCGGTCGTCGTCGGTTCCTCCGACGGCGACCTTCTCATTATTGCAGGCCTTACTAAACTACGCGATTGGTAGAAAGTATATTTTTTGCTATACTGGGGAAGACTTCTTCTCCACCTATGCCCAATGACGAGCTCACTGCTCTCGAAAAAATCCACGGCCCGCTCCCGCAATTGCAACCGGCTGATATTGTCCTTGTCCGTATCCGCGGCTCCTTGTTGCGCGCAATGGTACGGTACGTTACCGATAGCTACTGGGATCATAGTACGATGATCATTTATCCCCAAGGCGAGCACGGAGTACAGTCAAACATCATCATTGAAAATATCCAGCGCGGAGTGCTCGTGCCTTCACTTCGCAAAGGAACTGAAATTCATAAACTGGATAAGTACTTACGCAATCCCCGCACCTACGATGTAGGGATCAAACGAGTTCCATGGCTCGGTCGTACACAACAACGGCACATCCGCGCCTTCATGATGACCAACATCGACACTCCCTACTGGAAACTCCCTTTTTCACAATTTCTTCTCGCCACCGTCTCGGCGTGGTATCGTCGCCGACTGTTGCGCCGTCAACGCTGGAGCTGCAGCGGATTGGTGCAACGCGCCTACTACGAATCCGCCACAGCCTGGAAGGAACGCCTTAAGCTTGTGTTCAAAGAAGGTGATTGGTCGCCAATCGAAATGCAAGACCTGACCTCACCGGCGGACATAGCTCGTTCCGATAAGGCGCTTTGGGTTTATAATCCTCATTAATCTATGCCCGCGCTCGACCGGCACGCTAGTACGTGGCACACTGTCGAACCCACTCTCCAGGTGGCCGATATTATCCTGGTTCATGGGAAGGGTCCACTTAACCGTGCCATTCAGCGTGCCAGTAAAAGCTATTGGAACCACGTCGCGCTGGTGCTTCAGCCAGCCCAGCCCGCGGTCGGTATCAAAGGCGCTTTTATTATTGGTGCCATAGACCGAGGCATAGAAATACACCGGCTGCGTAAATACTCGGAGCATCTCGATCGTTTTGATATCGGCGTAAAGCGATTTCCCGGATTAACACTCGAAACCCGTAAACGAATAGTTTCCTTTCTACTCAACGAGCTTGACGCTTCCTATGATTACACCCGCCTGTTCGCCTACCTCGCAGCCACTTTAATCGCACCCTTCTCGCCCCGTCTGTATGACTACATTCGTCGCGCCGCTCGCACCGCTCACCCCAATTCGTATGTCTGCAGCACGTTTATTCAACGCGCCTTCTTTTTGTCGGTGCCTTCGGATCGCGAACTACAGGCTTTCGCCCGTTCCGGAATGACGAGCCTCGAAGAACTCGAAGAAATTACACCGGCCGATTTCGCGCACTCCCCCCATTACGAATGGATTTTTAATCCTCACGAATAGTATAATGCCAATCTACAAATATCATTCGAACCTGCCTGTCGGCAGACAGGTCTACTAATATGCGAATCAGCAATCATATTAGCATAGTGTTCGTAAATTAGCACAATACTACTTCTGGCACTTCGGACAAAAATGTGTACCTCGACCCGCCGCGCGGGTTTTTATAATTTTGTATCCGCAACGTCGGCATGGTTCTCCATCGCGATCGTACACCCGAAGAAAATCTGTGTAGTTCCCCTTTTTTCCGCTGCTATCCAAAAAATTGCGGAATGTCGTGCCGCGATGTTTGAGGGCTTCCTTGAGAATTTTTGGGATACAATGAAACAATTTTTTTTGTTCTTCTTTGGTTACCGTGCCGACGCGGCGAGTTGGTTTTACGCCGGCGCAGAAGCACACTTCGTCTACATAAATATTGCCGAGGCCGGCGACTAGTTCTTGGTTTAGGAGCATGGCTTTCACCGTTGTCTTTTTGCGTTTGGCAAAAAGTGATGTGAAGTATTTGAAAGTAAAATCTTTTGTAAGCGGTTCGGGGCCAAATCTTTTGAGTGCTTTTTCAACCGCCTTTTCGTCTACAAGTTTCATGTAACCAAACAACCGTTGATCATTAAAAAATAATTGACTGCTGTCGGTGAAGACAAAAGCAATACGGGTAAATTTGTTGGGGAGATTTTCTATATCCTGTTCGGACAATTTGTGTCCACCGGCGACAATCTCTACTTTATTTCCAAGCTCTGCTCCCTTACTGAGTCCGCCATACCCCCTCCTCCGTCCTCCCCCTACTGTAGGGGGAGGGAATCGTTTTTCCTCTCCCCACTTAGGGGAGAGGCGAGGAGTGGGGTAGTCGCTGTCCAGCTCTTTTTCATAAATCAGCTGGCCAGTCATTTTTAAATGCACCAATAACAATTCCTTACCTTTTTTCAGACGCCATATAAGCAACTTGCCTCGCCGATCAATTTCCGTAATAGCGTTGCTTTCGAGTGCGTTCGTAAAATTAGCAGCGTTGTTGCCAGCACTTTTAGATATATATACCTTCACTCGAACAATCTTTTTATTCAAAATTTTTTTCACCAGGTCTTGGCGGATGGTTTCGACTTCGGGGAGTTCGGGCATAGTGTTGAAAAATTAGTCTTCTAATCTTACTCAAATTCTCGCTAAAAATCAATCAATTATCTTGACAGGGCGCATCGGTTATGCTAGTGTTAGCTGTTATACTAACTGAAACTATTTTTGTTTTTCCAGACAAACGTACTACCTGTAGTACCTTTATCTGCTAAAGCAATTTCGGGAATGAAACTATTGCTTGGCATGCTCATTGACCGTTCCGACGTATCCCGAACGTTGGACATTTTCCCGTGGAGGAACCCATGCGTCATCTGCGCCAGCTCTGCTCGATCCTGTTCATTTTCGGCCTCGCTTCCTGTGCCTACAAGCAGGTGGTCTGGCCGCAAGAGCCGTGGGTCGAGCCGTTCATGGGTCTCGACTACTGGATCCGGGCCACCTTCCCCAAAAGCGACCGGGCCAGCGCCACGCCGACCTACGTTCGCGTGTGGGCGGCGCTCGAGCCGGAAAATTACTACCTCTGCGACAGCGGCGGGGAGGAGATCGTCTGCTTCTTTCCCTTCAAAATCGTCGACTCCTTGTCCTTTTTCGGACGGTGGCCGCCGGAGTATGAGGTGAAGGAAACCGATCGTGAGTCCGACCCCCACCATTGCGACGAACGGCGG